>DASTQK010000270.1:0-4637 GCA_035761765.1 Rubrobacteraceae bacterium | reverse complement strand
TCAACAAGCCGGTCCTGGCGGGCGGCCTGATCAAGGACGGCGCAACCGCCGCCACCATCCTCAGAGCCGGCGCCGTCGGGGTCTCCACGAGCGACCACCGGCTCTGGAAGCTCGCTTGACTAGCTTTCTTGAGGACTGTATCGTTCCGGGCACAATCGCATAGTCGCGCAGGCGCAGAGATAAGAGAGAGCCTCGCACGGGATGGCACGCACCGGCCGATAGGAGTCGGTAGGTCGTTGTTCTCGTGCGGGGCTTTCGGCGTGAGGAGGTGGTGCGCGGGAGAGATCCGGTGTGCGGCACGCGTTGGGAAAACGAGGGAAAGGGAAAGGTATGGCAGGGGACTACGTACTATCCATTGACCAGGGGACCACGGGGACGACGGTTCTGGTCTTCAACCATGACGGGGCCATCGTGGGCCGGGCGTATTCGGAGTTCACGCAGCACTACCCGAGGCCGGGCTGGGTGGAGCACGACGCAAACGAGATCTGGGAAGTCTCCCGGCGGGTTGTGGGTACGGCCCTCGGGGAGGCGAACGTCTCCGCGAGACAACTCGCCGCGGTCGGCATAACCAACCAGCGCGAGACTACCGTGATGTGGGACCGCAACACCGGCGAGCCGGTACACCACGCCATCGTCTGGCAGGACAGGCGAACGGCGGGGTTCTGCGACGAGCTCAAGGAGCGGGGGCTGGAGGACACGTTCCGCAACAAAACCGGGCTCGTCATAGACGCCTACTTCTCCGGGACCAAGGTCAGGTGGCTGCTGGACAACGTCGAGGGGCTTAGAGAGAGGGCGCAGAACGGTGATATCGCCTTCGGTACCATAGACTCGTGGCTCGTCTGGAAGCTCACCGGAGGCCAGGCGCACATAACCGACTACTCGAACGCCTCGCGCACCCTCATGTACAACATCTACGACCTCGAGTGGGACGAGGAGATCCTGGATATCCTCGACGTTCCCAGGGAGGTGTTGCCTGAGGTCAAACCCAGCTCCTTCGTCTACGGCGAGACCGACCCCGAGTCCTTCTTCCAGGCCAGCGTGCCCGTGGCCGGGATAGCCGGTGACCAGCAGGCCGCTCTCTTCGGGCAGGCGGCCTACGAGGAGGGGCTCGCCAAGAACACCTATGGGACGGGCTCCTTCGTGTTGCTCAACACCGGCACCGAGGCGGTTCCCAGCAAGGAGGGCCTGCTCACCACCATCGCCTGGGGCATCGGCGACGAGCCGGTAGAGTACGCGCTCGAAGGCGCCATCTTCATAACCGGCGCCGCGGTGCAGTGGCTCAGGGACGGGCTCGGCATCATCCAGGACGCCGCCGAGACCGATGAGCTTGCCAGGAGCATAGACTCCAACGACGACGTGTACTTCGTCCCGGCGCTCGTGGGGCTGGGCGCGCCGCACTGGGACTCCTACGCCCGCGGAACCATAGTCGGTATAACGCGCGGCACCGACAGGGCGCACCTGGCGCGGGCGGCGCTCGAGAGCATGGCCTACCAGACCCTCGACGTCGTGCGGGCGATGGAGCGCGACTCCGGCATAACCCTCAAGGAGCTCAGGGCCGACGGCGGAGCGGTCGCCAACACCTTCCTCATGCAGTTTCAGGCCGACATCCTCGGCGTGCCGGTGGAGGTGCCCGAGATCACAGAGACCACAGCGCTCGGCTCGGCGTACCTGGCAGGGCTCGCCACAGGGTTCTGGGAGAGCCGGGACGAGCTCGACGCCAAGTGGAAGCTTGCGCACCGCTACGACCCGCAGATGGGTGAGGAGGAGCGCGAGCGGCTGCATGGTCGCTGGCTCAAGGCCGTCGAACGCGCCAAAGCCTGGGACGAAGCAGCGGAGGAGTAAGCCTAGGGTGGCTGGGCCGGGGGAGACCCCGGCCCTCGAGGAAAGGAAAGGGATGAAGAAGGTCATCAACTCCCCGGAGCAGGTAGTTCCCGAGATGCTCCGGGGGATGGGTCTCGCCCATTCGGGCCTGATCCGGATAATCCCCGAGTACAGCGTCGTGGTACGCGCCGACGCTCCCGTTCAGGGCAAGGTCGCCCTCGTCTCGGGCGGCGGCTCCGGCCACGAGCCGACCCACGGCGGGTACGTCGGGCCCGGGATGCTCGACGCAGCCTGCGCCGGCAACGTCTTCACCAGCCCGACCCCCGAGCAGATGCTCGAAGCATCCAAAGCCGTTGACGGAGGGGCGGGCGTCTTCTACGTGGTCAAGAACTACACGGGCGACGTCCTCAACTTCGAGATGGCCGGGGAGCTCGCCGAGGCCGAGGGCATACAGACCGACTACGTCGTAACCAACGACGACGTGGCGGTCGAGGACTCGACCTATACGAGCGGGCGGCGTGGGATCGCCGGCACTATCTTCGTGCACAAGATCTGCGGCGCCGCAGCAGATGATGGGAAGGACCTCGCGGGCGTAAAGGAGCTGGCCGAGAGGGTCAACGCAGGCGTGCGCTCGATGGGCATGGCCCTCACCAGCTGCACGCCGCCCGAGAGCGGCGAACCCATCTTCGACATCGGCGACGACGAGATGGAGATCGGCATCGGCATCCACGGCGAGCCAGGCGTAGAGCGCAAGAAGGTCGAGCCGGCTGACCGGATCGTGGACGAGATGCTCGAGAAGATCCTCGGCGACTCCGTGGACTTCTCCGGGTCCGAGGTCGCCGTGATGGTGAACGGCATGGGCGGTACGCCGGTGATGGAGCTCTACGTCGCCTACGCTCACGTCGCAGACGTTCTGGAGCGCGAGGGGGTGCAGGTCTGGCGGATGCCCTACATCGGGGACTATATGACCTCGCTCGAGATGGCGGGCTTCTCCATCACGCTCTTGAAGCTCGACGACGAGATGAAAGGTTATCTCGAGGCGCCGTGCGACGTGGCCGCCGGACGACCGTTCTAGAAAGGAGAACAAGGAATGGAAGCATACCTGGGGGAGTTTATCGGGACGATGATCCTGATCATCCTGGGTGATGGCGTCGTCGCCGGCGTCTTGCTCAGAAACTCCAAGGCGGAGAACTCGGGCTGGATCGTCATCACCCTCGGATGGGGGATGGCGGTCGCCGTGGCCGTCTATTGCGTCGGCCAGTTCAGCGGCGCGCATATCAACCCTGCGGTCACCATCGGCTTCGCTGTAAGCGGGCAGTTCGATTGGGCTCAGGTGCCCGGCTACATCATCGCGCAGATGCTCGGGGCGTTCGTGGGCGCGGTGCTGGTGTGGCTGGCCTACCTGCCGCACTGGCGCGAGACGGCTGACCCCGGCCTCAAGCTCGGTGTCTTCTCGACGGCACCGGCGATCTACAATACCCCGGCCAACATCATCACCGAGGTCATCGGCACCTTCATGCTGGTCTTTGGCGTTTTCGGCATAATCGCAAACGATCTCGCCGGAGGTCTCGCTCCGCTGCTAATCGGGTTGCTGGTGCTGGGTATCGGCCTGTCGCTCGGCGGACCGACGGGATACGCCATCAACCCGGCCCGCGACCTCGGCCCGCGCATCGCCCACGCTGTCCTCCCGATAGCTGGCAAGGGTGGCTCGGACTGGGGGTATGCCTGGATTCCGGTCGTCGCCCCGATCATCGGCGGAATCCTCGGGGCCGTCGCGTACACCGTGCTCTTCGGCTAGCGGTCGCATGTTGGAGGAGGCCGGGAGAAGCCCGGCCTCCTTTCTTCTCGCAGGAATGGCCGTTGCGCATTCGCCACTGCAAAATGTAACCTTGCCGCAGACGCTGGACGAGAAAGGAAACGGATGAGCCTCATGAGGGATAGCCTCGGCGACCGCGGAGGACACCTCAGGCGCCCAGCTTCGGTGGTCGAGGCCTTCGCGCGCAACGCCGGGAGGTCTCCTGAGAAGCTCTGTCTGCGCTTCGAGGGCGAGGACTGGAGCTACGGCAGGCTGCTGGAGCGCGTCGGGGCTTTCGCCGGCGCGCTCCGGACCTGGGGCCTGAAGCCGGGCGACCGCGTCGCGCTCTTCCTCGGAAACCACCCGGACTTCCTCGTGGCGCACCTCGGCACGCACCTGGCGGGCGGCGTGACGGTGCCGGTCAACAAGAACTACCGCCGGGCGGAGCTGCGGCACATCTTCACGGACGCCGGGGTGCGGCTGTGCATCACCGACAGCGAGGGACGGTCCGAGCTCGAGCGAGTGCGTGGGGATCTTCCGTCCCTGGAGAGGATCGTGGAGCGCGGCGGGGACTTTGACTCTTTCCTGGAAGGCGCAGGAGCACTCGAAGCGGCGATGCCCGGTGGCGATGATCTGGCCACGATCTCCTACACCTCCGGGACCACGGGGCGCAGCAAGGGCGCGATGCTGTTGCACCGGAACCTCCTCGCCAACGTAGAGGCGATCCGCGAGGCCTGGAGGTGGACGGCCGGCGACCATCTCCTGCTCACCCTGCCGCTCTTCCACACCCACGGCCTCGCGGTCGGCGCGCACGGCACGCTCCTCACGGGAGCGAGCGTCGAGCTGCGGCGAGCCTTCGACGCCGCAGAGGTCTACGATGCGTTGTTGACCGGAGACTTCACGATGTTCTTCGGTGTCCCTACGATGTACACGCGGCTGCTCCGGGAGGTCCGTTCCGAGAAGCCGCCTCCCCTGAGGCTCTACGTCTCGGGGAGCGCTCCTCTGAGCCCACAGGCCTTCG
>DASTQK010000269.1:0-7638 GCA_035761765.1 Rubrobacteraceae bacterium | reverse complement strand
TAGACGAGCTCTCCCGCGAGGACATACAGAGCGGCGGGCTCGAGCGGATGATAGAAGAGGGGATCGTCGGCATCACATCCAACCCCGCCATCTTCCAGAAGGCCATAGCCGGGAGCGACCTCTACGACGAGCAGCTCGGGGAGCTCGCCAGAGAAGAGGACGACCCGAAGGAGATCTTCTGGGGCATAGCCAGGACCGACATCCGGAACGCCTGCGACATCTTTATGCCGGTCTACGAGAGGACGGGCGGCGAGGACGGATACGTCTCTTT
This sequence comes from Rubrobacteraceae bacterium, assembly GCA_035761765.1. Classification (GTDB taxonomy): domain Bacteria; phylum Actinomycetota; class Rubrobacteria; order Rubrobacterales; family Rubrobacteraceae; genus JALYGY01. Next base: position 7,367 of record DASTQK010000269.1, on the reverse strand, counting down.
AGAGGTCCAGCCCGACATAGCATACGACTCTGACGCCACGGTAACAGAGGCGGCGAGGCTGCACGACATGATCGACAGGCCCAACCTCTTCGTCAAGATACCGGCTACGTTGCAGGGGCTCGTGGCTATAGAGGAGATGATATCGCGCGGCAAGTCCATCAACGTCACCCTGATCTTCTCCCTCGAGCGCTACCGCGAGGTCGTGCGCGCCTACATCCGGGGCGTAAAACGCCTTGTCGAAAACGGCGGCGACCCCTCGGGCGTGCGCTCGGTGGCGAGCTTCTTCGTCTCCAGGATAGACACCGAGGCCGATAATAGACTCGAAGAGCTCGGGGCGGACGACCTGAAGGGCGAGCTCGCGATAGCCAACGCCAAGCTGGCCTACCAGGTCTACACACAGGTCTTCGGCGGCTCCCGGTGGCGCTCTCTCGAAGCCCGGGGCGCCAACCGCCAGCGCCTCCTGTGGGCCTCGACCTCGACCAAGAACCCCGACTACCCCGACACCATCTACGTGGACAACCTCGTCGGGCCCGAGACCGTCAACACCATGCCCAAGAAGACTATAGAAGCCGTCAAGGACCACGGCGAGATAAGGCCCACCCTCGAAGAGGGCGTCGGGGAGGCAAAACGAATACTCGAGCGCCTGCGCGAAGCCGGACTCGACTACGAGGACGTAACGGACACCCTGGAGCAGGAGGGCATCCAGAAGTTCGCCGACCCCTTCAACGAGCTACTCGACGAGATAAAGAACAAGGGGCGCCAGCTTGTCAGCTAGGCATGCTTGCTGCCTGCGGATGCTTTGGGTGAGGAGATAGTAGATCTTCCAGAACATCAGACACACCGTCGGAAAGGAAACCTCGGCCCGCAGCCGTTGCTCGAACGAAGGCGGGTGAGGCCCCGGCGGACGAAAGCTGAGATGCTGACAGCTTGTGACGACCGAAGGGAGGAGCCAAATGGACATCGGCATCTGGGGCATGGGCCGGATGGGCTTCAACATGGCGCGCCGGCTCGTTGACAAAGGCGACCACCGGGTCATCGCCGGCAACCGCTCGCCGGGCAAGGTGGACGAGGCGGTCGAAGGGGGCGCCGAGGGCGCCTACACCGTCGAGGAGTTCGTCGAGAAGATGGACTCCCCAAAGGTACTGTGGTCCATGCTCCCGGCGGGGGACGTGACAGATCAGATGGTCGAGCGCTTCATAGAGCTGGGCGGCGAGGGAGACATCGTCGTGGACGGCGCCAACTCGTACTTCCGGGACTCCATAAGGCGGGCCGAGAAGGTGAGGAATGCCGGGCTCAGGTGGCTTGACGCGGGTGTCTCGGGTGGTGTCTGGGGTTACGAGGTCGGGTACTGCACCATGGTCGGGGGCGATTCTGATGCCTTCGAGCATGTCGAGCCGGCCTTCAAGACGCTCGCGCCCGAGAACGGCTACGCCTACCTCGGTGACGCAGGGGCCGGGCACTTCGCCAAGATGGTCCACAACGGCGTCGAGTACGGGATGATGCAGGCCTATGCCGAGGGGTTCGAGGTCCTGCAGAAGTCCCGCTACGACTATGACCTGCGCGCCATCTGCAGCCTCTGGAACCAGGGGAGCGTGGTGCGGAGCTGGCTGCTCGAGCTCGCCGAGCGGGCCTTCGAGAAGGACGCGAATCTGGACGGCATACGGGGCTACGTCGAGGACTCCGGCGAGGGCCGGTGGACCGTGCTCGAGGCCATAGAAGAGGACGTGCCGGTCAACGTCATCGCCGGCTCGCTCTTTGCCCGTTTCGCCTCCAGGCAGGACGACGCGTTCGCCATGAAGGTCCTGGCGGCGCTGCGCGGCCAGTTCGGCGGGCACGCGATCAAGGAGGCGGCGACGGAGAGCGAGAAGTGATTGGCCGTCAGCTATCAGGTCCCGGCGGTCAGGCGCATGCTAGAGCTTCGCTCATAAAGAAGCGGAGGGCTGAATGCTGACCGCTGGTAGCCTGAAGGACGAGCAGCGGCTGCCCCGCGTCCCCGAGCCGGGGGTCATGGTCATCTTCGGCGCCTCCGGGGACCTGACGCGCCGGAAGCTGATCCCAGCGCTCTACGACCTGGCCGCCCAACGTCGTTTGCCGATGGAGTTCGCCGTCGTGGGCGTCTCCCGCACGGAGATGAGCCACGAGGATTTCCGCGGGAAGCTGCACGACGCCCTCGAAGAGCACCGCTCCGGGCAGATCAGCGAGGACGTCTGGGGGTCGTTCTCGAAGAGCATCTTCTACCTGCCGGGCGACTCGAAGAAGCCCGAGACCTACAAAGAGCTCAGGGACCTCTTGAACCGGCTGGACGACGAGCGAGGGACGGAGGGGAACCGCATCTACTACCTCTCGTCGTCCCCCTCGCTCTTCCCGACGATAGTCGAGCACCTGGGCGGGGCCGGGATGAACCGGGAGGAGGATGGCGCCTACGCCAGGCTCGTCGTCGAGAAGCCCTTCGGGCGCGACCTCGAGAGCGCCAGGGAGCTAAACGGGAACCTCAGGCGCTACTTCGAGGAACACCAGATCTACCGCATAGACCACTACCTCGGCAAGGACACGGTCCAGAACATACTGGCCCTGCGGTTCTCCAACGGCATCTTCGAGCCCATCTGGAACCAGCACTACGTGGATCACGTCCAGATCACCGTCGCCGAGGACATAGGCGTCGGTACCCGAGGCGCTTTCTACGAGGAGGCGGGGGCCCTGCGCGACATCGTGCAGAACCACGTGATGCAGGTCCTCTGCCTGACGGCTATGGAGCCGCCGGTAACCTTCGACGCCGAGTCGGTGCGCGAGGAGAAGGTGAAGGTTTTGAAGGCCGTCAGGCCCATCCCGGAGGACGGAGTCGAGGGCTGTGCCGTGCGTGGCCAGTACGAGAGGGGGTGGATCTTCGGGGAGGAGGTCGAGGGCTACCGCGGGGAGGAGGACGTCGCCCCCGACTCCAGGACGGAGACCTACGTCGCCCTCAAGCTCTTTGTGGACAACTGGCGCTGGGCAGGGACGCCCTTCTACATCAGGGCGGGCAAGAGGCTGCCAAAGAAGGTGACCGAGATCGCCATCCAGTTCGATCCCACGCCGCACACCCCCTTCGCCCACGGCGAGACGCAGGGGCTCGAGCCCAACGTGCTCGTCATCCGCATCCAGCCCGAGGAGGGGATATCGCTCAAGATCGGCGCCAAGGTCCCCGGCTCGGGGTTCGAGATCAGCTCGGTGAACATGGACCTTCTCTATGGCACGGCCTTTCTAGAGGAGGCACCGGACGCCTATCAGCGCCTCCTCCTCGACCTGATGCTCGGCGACCCGACCCTGTTTATCCGGGCGGACGAGGCCGAGGGCGCGTGGGGCATCCTCGAGCCCGTGATGCGCGCCTGGTCCCGGAGCAAAGAGGTCTCGCCCTATCAGTCAGGCACCTGGGGCCCGCAAGAGGCCGACGAACTCCTCGAGCGCGACGGCCGGGAGTGGAGGAGGCCGTGAGCAGATCGGCGGTAGGGAGCGACCCGTGATCGGGGAGACCAGGAACTCCCCGGACCGCGGCCCGATGAGCGTCGAGCAGATAGAGCGCGAGCTGGGTCAGCTCCGGATGAACGACGACGGCACTCTGGGTCTCAGGGCGAGCGTCTTGAACCTCATCGTGGTGACCGACGAAGAGTCGGCGGGAGATATCACGCGCTCCGTCTCGCACATAGCGGGCCGCTACCCCTCTCGGGCGATAGTCCTGATCTCCGACCCCGAAGCGGGAGAGGCGAACCTGGACTTCCAGCTCTCCGCCTTCTGCAGCATCCGGGGCGGTGGCGGCGCCCAGGTCTGCGCCGAGCAGATCACGATACACGCCGAGGGGTCACCGGCCGAGCATCTCGAGAGCCTCGCCGGGCCGCTACTAGTCCCCGACCTCCCCGTCTTCCTGTGGTACCCGGGCCCTTTCTCGCCCTCCTCGCCGGAGTTCGCCGGGATAGCAGCCCTTGCGGACAGGATCATCCTCAACTCCTCCGCAGCAGGCGACTGCGAGCGCTCCTTGAGGGAGATCGCCGCCCTGCTGGAGGAGACACCGGCGGTTGGCGATCTGCAGTGGGTCCAGCTCTCGCCCTGGCGCTCTCTCGCGGCGCAGCTCTTCTCCTCGCCGGAGCGGGCCGGGGAACTGGAGAGGCTCAGGGGGGTCGAGATCCAGCACGCCCCCGGCGGGGAGTGCCGCGCTTTGCTGTTCGTGGGATGGCTGGCCTCTACTCTGGGCTGGAACCTGGAGGAATCAACCCGCACCGGGGACGGCCGCGAGGTGCGATTCTCGGGGCCCGTGGGTGATATCTCCGCCGAGATATCGCCCGCCTCGCCTGACGCTCCCTTCCGCCGGGTGCGGTTCTACTCCCTGGACTACGGCTTCGAGGTCGCCCGCTCCAGGGACCTCTCCGAGGCCCGCACCGCGGTCACGCGAAACGGCGAGACGCTCGCCGAGCGCACCGTGCACCTGGGGACCTTCGACCTCGGCGTCATGCTAGGAGAGGAGCTGCGCTACCGCGGACACGACGAGGTCTACGAGCGCGCCCTGCGCGCGGCTGTGGAGGTTCTGGAGCGTTGAACCTCTTTGTCTACGAGACGCCTGAGGAGCTCGCCGGGGCCGCCGCCCGCGACTTCGCCGCCCGGGCCGAGGAGACGATAGACGAGCGCGGCCGCTTCGCCGCCGCGCTCGCAGGCGGCTCGACCCCGAAGGCCACCTACGAGGCGCTCGTCCGCGACTACGCTGACCGCGTGGACTGGGGCAGGGTGGAAGTCTTCTTCGGCGACGAGCGGAGCGTGGCCCCGGAACACGAAGACTCCAACTACCGCATGGCGCGCGAGTCGCTGCTGGATCACGTCCGCCTGGGCGGCGTCCACCGGTTGCGCTGCGAGCTGCCGCCCGAGGAGGCCGCAGCCGCCTACGAAGCGGAGCTTGGGAGGTTCTTCGGAGATGGCCCTCCTCGCTTCGACCTGATCCTTTGCGGCCTCGGGGAGGACGGCCACACGCTAGGCCTCTTTCCCGAGACCTCGGCCCTCGATGTCACCGACAGGTGGGCTGTTGCGAACCCGGTGCTGAAGCTGCAGACCACGCGGCTGACCCTCACAGTCCCGGTCGTGAACGCGGCGAGGGCGGTCGTGTTCCTGGTCTCGGGAGAGGGCAAGGCCGGAGCTCTGAGGGAGATCCTCGAGGGTGATGCCGACCCGCGAGCGTATCCTGCGAAGCTCGTCAATCCGGAGAGTGGAGACCTCACCTGGATGGTGGACCAGGCTGCCGCCAGTTCGTTGACGCCGCCTCTCTAGGGCCGTCGGATAACAGATCTATAATAAATGTAAATGGTGGGGCTACCGTCGGCCTGCCGCTGCGCGCCCCTAGAGAGCGGGTCGGCTTGCTTTTGTGACGTGAAAGCAGCTGAAGAGCGATTAACGCGCAGCTACGCCGACCCGCTCCAATATCATACGCTAACCGTCGCTGGTTTGGATCAAACCTCGCGCCGAATCGTGCAGGAACAGCCCTTTTCCCGAAAGGTCGTTCTTTCCCCAGAGTGCTCTAGAAAAAGCGCTTGAGCAGCCCGATAGCGCCCTGCTTCCAGGGCACGCGGTGCGAGACGCCTGAGGAGTCCTCGAACCTCTCCCGGTTCTCCAGGTACCACCGGAAGTTCCTCAAGAGCGCCTCCTTGTTCGAGTACTTCGGGGCGAAGCCCAGCTCCCTTTCGGCCTTCTCTATGGAGACGAAGGAGTCTTTGGAGGCCGTCTCGTAGACCCACTTGTAGAGTGGCGAGAGGTTGAGTCTGTCCAGTACTCTCAGGCCCCAGATCGCGGGCGCCGCGGGGAAGCCCACGACCTTCTTGCCGTGGCCGGCGTAGTCGAGGACGGCTTGGTAGTCCTCCTTCATCGTCGTGAACTCCCCTGCCCCGATGTTGAAGGTGTCGTTCACCCTTTCTTCCGGGAGCGTCAGGCACAGGGAGATCGCGTCGCAGAGGTCCTCGACGTCGAGGAGCTGGTAGCGGTTGTCGCCGCTCCCGATCATCGGGAAGTTGTGCCCGGTGTACGCCCAGTCGTAGAGGAGCGCGAAGACCCCGAGCCGCTCCGGCCCGACGAACGACTTCGGACGGATTATCGGTACGATAAGCCCCTTCGCGCGGTACTCCAAACAGATCATCTCGGCCTGGATCTTGGCCTGCCCGTAGGGCCCTACGCCCTCGAGCCTGTCCGTCTCGTAGAGGGGATGGTGGTCCGGTATCCCGTAGACCGCCGTCGAGGAGACGTGCACTACGCGCTTGACCCGGTGCCGTGAGGCTGCATCGAGCACGTTGCGCGTACCCTCGACGTCCGTCGTGTAGATGTCTTCCGGGGAGTAGAGAGGCAGGGCGGCGGCGGTGTGGACGACGTAGTCGGCGCCCTCCATCGCGCTGTCTAGCAAGGACTTGTCCCGGATGTCGCCACGGATCACCTCGACGCGGTCCCTCTCGGGGTAGTCGAACTCCTCCACGTCGAGGGAGGCGAGAGCGTAGCCGCGGGCCATGAGGTGCCGGATGAGGTTGATCCCCAGGAAACCGGCGCCGCCGGTTACGAGAACTCGCTGTCGTTCCATAGAAAAGACGTCTCCTTGTGCTCTGCGAAATGATCCGCGCAAACGGCGCGCATTGTAGCATGCAAAGACGCCGGCCCCCGGTACACTTATCCCGGGCACCCGACGAGGAGAGCGATGATGGGCGACAGGGCGGGAAGTGAAGACGTTATCGGCAGGCACCTCAGTCAGGCGCACGAGGGCACCAGGGGAGAGCGCCAGCTCGCGGAGTACGTGGCTCGGCTCGACCTCGCCGAGTGCGTGGGGATCCTCGAGGCCAGCCCCACGAGCCTGGCCTCCCTGGCCGCCCTGCGCGACGAGTGCCGCGTCGAGGCCGGCGAGAGGCGGAGCTTCGCGCAGGTCATCCGCACCTGGACCCTTCATGTTCTCTCCGGGCTCGAAGGCGGTTGAGCAGTGCGCGCCATGGTCCTTCATTCGGCTGGCGAGCCACTGCGCGCCGCCGGGGTGCCCGGGCCGGAGGTGGGACCCGAGGGGATCCTGATCCGGGTCCGCGCCTGCGCGGTGTGCCGGACGGATTTGCACATCGTCGACGGCGAGCTTCCACATCCGAAGCTGCCCCTGATCCCGGGCCACCAGATAGTCGGGACGGTCGAGGAGGTCGGCGAGCGCGTCGGGCGCTTCGCGCCCGGAGACCGGGTCGGCGTACCCTGGCTCGGTTACACGGACGGAGAGTGCCGCTACTGCCGCACCGGACGAGAGAACCTCTGCGACAATGCCCGCTTCACCGGCTACCAGATAGACGGCGGCTACGCCGAGTATGCCTCGGCCGATAATCGGTTCTGCTTCTCTATCCCCG
>DASTQK010000268.1:0-5659 GCA_035761765.1 Rubrobacteraceae bacterium | reverse complement strand
TTACTGGTCGGGAGCCTGCTGCTCACCGGGTGCGGCGCGCAGCAGGGTTCGGGGGGATCGGAGCAAGGAGGTTCAGAGCAGTCGTGCGACCTCCAGAACCCGCCGCTCTACAAGGAAGGCGTCCTGACGGTAGCCACTGACAGGCCGGCCTACCCGCCGTGGTTCGAGGGCGGGCCGGAGAACTACTCGGGCTTCGAGGGCGAGGTAGCCAACGAGGTCGCAGAGCGGATGGACCTGCCCATAGAATGGGTCGTCGAGCCTTTCAACAAGTCGTATGCTCCGGGCGCCAAGGACTACGACTTCGACATAAACCAGATCACCATAACCCCCCAGCGCGAGCGGGCGGTGGACTTCTCGGAGGGCTACTTCGATAACGCCCAGGGCGTGCTGGCCCTCAAAGACTCTCCGGCCGCCGATGCCCAGAGCATCTCCGACCTCAAGGACGTGCAGCTCGGCGCGCAGGTGGGGACCACGAGCCTCGACTTCATAAACGAGACGATCCAGCCGGACGCCGAGCCCAAAGTCTATGACACCACCAACGACGCCAAGAGCGCGCTCGAGAGCGGCCAGATCGACGCCTTCGTCACCGACCTGGTGACCACGGTGTACCTGCGAGACTTCGAGATAAAGAACACCGAGGTGGTCGGCCAGTACCCCAGAAACGAGCAGTTCGGGATGCTCTTCGAGCAGGGCAACCCGCTCGTTGGCTGCGTCAACCAGGTCCTCGGCGAGATGAAGAAGGACGGGACGCTGCGGAAGCTCGAGGAGAAATACCTGCAACAGTACCTGAGCGTCCCCACCCTCAAGGAGTAGGATGACGACCAGGGGCACCGGCCCCGCGGACTCGCTCGAACCGTCACCGGGTCGGGGCTCGAAGATGCTCGGCGGGCGGGCGGTCCTCGTCTCGAGCGTTAGCACGATCCTCTTCTTCGCGGTCATCGCCCTGGTGGTCGTGCTCGCGCCGGGGAGCGATATCGTCGCGGAGCGTTTCTTCGACCCCTTCCACCTCGAGCAGTCGCTCCTCGGGACCGAGAGCGAGCCCTCGGTCGCCGGGGCGTTCCTCCTGAACGTCTACATCTTCACGATCTCCGAGGTGCTCATCCTGATCCTCGCGCTCATAATCGCCGTGGTGCGCGGAATTCCGGGGCCGGTCTTCTTCCCTTTTCGGATGGTCGCGATAGCGTACACCGATCTCTTCCGGGGGATACCCCTGATCCTGGTCCTCTACATCATCGGGTTCGGGGTGCCGGGGCTGGGGCTGGCGGGGGTCTCTTACCTCTCCGACGTGACCTACGGCATCATCGCGCTGGTACTGGTCTACTCGGCCTACGTGGCAGAGGTCTACCGCGCCGGCATCGAGTCGGTACACGAGAGCCAGAACGCGGCAGCGAGGTCCCTGGGGCTCTCGCGCTGGCAGTCGTTGAGGTTCGTCGTGCTGCCGCAGGCGGTGCGGCGCGTCATACCGCCGCTGCTCAACGACTTCATCGGGTTGCAGAAAGACACGGCGCTGGTCTCGGTGCTCGGCTCCATCGAGGCTGCGCGGGCGGCCCAGATCTACGGCGCCTCGCAGTTCAACTACGCGAGCTACGTCGTCGCGGCGCTGCTCTTCGTCCTGATCACCATCCCCCTCGCACGCTTCACTGACCGCCTGATCGCCCGCGACAAGCGCCGCCGGCAAGCGGGAGCAGTCGCGTGAGAGGCGGAAAAGCCACAGGCGAAGCCCCGGCCCTCGTCCTCCAAGGCGTCCACAAGTCCTTCGGAGAGGAGGAGGTGTTAAAGGGCATAGATCTCACCGTCGAGCCGCACGAAGTCGTCTGCCTGATCGGGGCCTCCGGCTCGGGCAAGTCCACGCTGCTCAAGTGCGTGAACCTCACCGAGCCCGTAGACTCGGGGCGCATCGTCGTGGACGGGGAGGAGATCACCGCCCCCGGCGTGAACGTGAACCGCGTACGCCAGAAGATAGGCATCGTCTTCCAGGCGTTCAACCTCTTCCCCCACATGAGCGTCATACAGAACATCACGCTGGCCCCGCGCGAGGTGCTGAACAAGAGCCGCAAGGAAGCGGAAGGAAGGGCCCTCGAGTTGCTCGAGCGCTTCGGGCTCCTCGACAAGCGCGACGAGTACCCCGACCGCCTCTCGGGCGGCCAGCAACAGCGCGTGGCGATCGTGCGGGCCCTGGCCATGAGGCCGAGCGTCATGCTCCTCGACGAGGTGACGAGCGCACTCGACCCCGAGCTCGTCGCCGAAGTTCTCGGCGTCATAAGGGAGCTCGCGGGCGAGGGCATGACCATGCTCATCGCCACCCATGAGATGGGCTTCGCGCGCGACATCGCAAGCCGCGTGTGCTTCCTCGATGAGGGCAGGATCCTGGAGCAGGGGCCTCCGGAGAAGATCTTCAGTTCCCCCGAGAACCCGCGTACCCGCCGGTTTCTCCAGCGCATTATCGCCGCGGGCCGCCTCTAGCCCGGCCGATGGCCTAAACTGGCTTCGTGGCGGAAGACAACAAGCGGCCTGGCGGGGAGAGCGATACGGAGGTGCGAGAGCACCTGGCCAACGAGCGCACGCTCCTCTCGTGGGTGAGGACGGGGGTGGGCCTGATCTCGCTCGGGATCGTCGTCGAGCGCGCCGGTTCCTTCGTGAGCGCCGGGACTGGGAACCCGGACAGGCTCTCCGGGCTGCTGGGCGTTGCCCTCGCCCTCCTCGGGTGCGTCGCGCTGGTACTCGGGACGGTGCAGTTTTCGCGCAACCGGAGCAGGATCTCGCGAGGCGAGTTCTTTCCCCAGACGGCTATCTACCTCGTAGTCGTGGGAGGCGGCCTGACGCTGGGCGTCTGCTTCGCCCTGTATGTCCTGTATACCCTCCTCGCGGGCTGACGGGAGATTCCTCCGGTCCTCCCTGCTAAAGTTGGGCGCGCAAGCAGGACTCGGCATCCGGGAGAGACACTCTTGAAAAGTACGCTCTACGTGGCAGCGGCGATGCTCGTCTCCCTGGCCTTGCTGTTCGTCTCTTGCTCGCCCGAGAGCCCGGAGGGAGAGGGCGGGGACCGGCAAGCCGGTGAAGCTCGCTCGAAAGGGGCCGATGGCTCCCAGGCCAGCGGAAGCACCTCGGAGGGAGCCAGTCAGCCCGAGCCTGCAAGACCTCTCGTTCCCATTGCCCACCTCACCTCGGCCCGGGAGAGCGTCAGCACGGAGGAGCTCTCGCAGAACCGGGAGCTGGCCGTACCCCAGCAGTCTATGGGTTCCGCCGAGGAGCTTCTCGGCGGCTCTGGCTTCGAGGGCTTCGACTCGGCCGGCGCGGTCGTGGACCATGTGAGCCGCAGCCCGGGGGCGCTCGGGCTCGTGCCCTGGGACGAGGTCAGCCCCAGGGTCAGGACGCTGGCGGTCGACGGCGAGTCGCTAATGGAGCCGGGAGAAGAGCCGAAGGATTACGCGCTGAGACCAGGAGAAACCTCCGGGCCGGACCGGGATGAGCTTCGGCGCGTGGTCGTGGGCGGGGACATAGTGCTCGACCGCGGGCAGAACTACATGGTCATCCAGCAGGGCATGGGACTGGACTTCCCGCTCGACGGGGGCTACGCGGCTATCACGAGCCGAGTACCCGAGCCGAGCGACTACTCGGAGACCGGAATCATCCACCAGTTCACCGCCGAGCGCACAGGAGGCTCGGGCGCCGTCCGAGAGTACCTCACGAGCGCCGACCTCACGCTGGCGAACTTCGAGAACCCGGTGATCAGGGCCGCGGTCTGGCACCCGGATGCAACGACCTTCACTGGCGAGCTCAGTTTGCTACCCATACTGAATGACGCCGGCATAGACGGCGTCACATTGGGCAACAACCACATCCTCGACGCCGGGGTCTCCGGCGTGCGCGAGACGATGGCGCACCTCGACGACGCAAGAATAGCCTACGCCGGGGCGGGGATGGACCTCGCCGAGGCGCGGGAGCCCATGATCTTCTCGCTCGGCGAGACGAAGGTGGGCGTCCTCTCCTACCAGGGCGTCCCCTCCTACGACTGGGCCTGGGCCACGGAGACCGCGCCAGGTACTGCGCCGATAGAGGAAGAGGTCATGAAGGAGGACGTGGAGAAGCTACGCGACGAGGTAGACCTCGTGGTCGTCTCGCCGCACTGGGGCAACGAGTACATGGCCACCCCGGAGCCCTGGCAGGTGGACTGGGCGCACGCCGCCGTCGAGGCAGGTGCGGACCTCGTAGTAGGCGGGCACGCCCACTGGCCCAAGGGCATCGAGGTCTACGAGGGCAAGCCGATCTTCTACGGCGTGGGCAACTTCCTCTTCGACCAGTCCTGGTCGGAGGAGACCTCGACGGGCATCTTCGCCGAGATCACGCTGTACGGAGACCGCGTGGTCCAGATCCAACCCGTCCCCTTTATCCTCCTGGACTACGCCCAGCCCAACTTCCTCACCTCGAACGGAGGCGGCAAGAGGGCGCTGCGCAAGGTCTACGCGGCCTCTCTGGGTCCCGAGTTCGAGGCCTACGGTCCCTCTATTGCCACCGGCACGGCTACCGCCTCCGCTACAAGCTCGGCCGCAAGCTCCAGCCCGAGCCCCTGAGCAGGCTCCACCACACGATGTGGTGCCCACCACCGCTCCCGCACACAAAATATGGTCCGAAAGGTGTAGCGCGGGATCCACGAGGGATGGTACTATGCAGGTGGAGTTGTTGAGCCTCTAATAGGAGGGAAGGGTCCGATGGACTGCAGATTCGACAACTCTCTGCGGGACTGACTGGTCCCGCGGACCGGGTCGGTGACCGTTCGCCTTGATAGAACGGCCTCGCCGGCCCGGATACTTTTTGCGGGCTTCAGGCACCAGCAAGACCTACTTGAACCTGTACTGCCGATACATGCTGGCGCTCTCGTCCACGTCGGCCTCGGTGACGTGGTTGCGTCCGCGGGAGGCCACCCGCTCCTCTATGCGCTTGCGGATAAAGCGGCGCATCAGGAAGGGGCTGCGCCTTATGCGCCGGTCGGCCTCGGGGTCCCAGGTGATCCGCTGTTGTTCGGACAACTCGCACCTCTTAACTAGGAGTGATCGCTCCCGCATTCTACCGCAGGGGTGGTGCCGTTGATCCAAACCCCGACCTGCAGGATAACCCGAACGCAACGGTAATATCTTGCGACGCGCCTAACAACCCACCTCGTCCTGCGCCATTAGAATAGGCGTTGTCAAGGAGTGGTTCGCAGGCACGCCGGGAGACATTCGCCACGCTCGGAGCGAGAGACATAACCCGCCTCTACAGGAGCAGCGGTCGCGGCGTCACGGGCGTCAGCCTCCACGTAGGCCGGGGTGATATCCTCGGCCTCGTCGGCCCGAACGGCTCGGGGAAGAGCACGCTTTTGCGTGTCCTCTCGACGGCGCTGGAGCCGGAGTCCGGGTCTTTTCGCGTCGGCGGGATGGACGGAGTCCGGGAGAAGCGAAAGGTTCGAGCGAGACTCGGGCTCGTGGTGGACCGCCCGACCCACTACGGGGACCTCTCCGGCTGGGCGAACGCCTTCCTCTTCGCCCGCGCCTACGGGATGGAGGAGGAGAAGGCGAACGACGTCCTCTCGGAGCTCTTCGACTACTTCGACCTCGACGAGTACAGGGACGACTTGGCCAAGACCTACTCCTACGGGATGGGGAAGAAGCTCGCGCTTATC
>DASTQK010000267.1:0-3010 GCA_035761765.1 Rubrobacteraceae bacterium | reverse complement strand
GGGGCAATGCGGGACCAGGTCCTGGGACTGGAGGTGGTGCTCGCGGACGGGATGGTGATGCGCACCGGCGGGATGGCGATGAAGTCCTCGGCTGGTTACAACCTGACCGCCCTTTTCGTCGGCTCCGAGGGCACCCTTGGGGTGTTCACGGAGATTACTCTGCGCCTCTACCCCATCCCGGAGCACGTCGTTGCGGCGCGGTCGGTCTTCCCTGACATCGAGCGGGCGGGAAGGGCGGCGGTTGCGATGATCCGGTCCGGGATGCAGGTCGGGCGTTGCGAGCTGGTCGACGCCCGCACTATTCAGGCGGTCAACGCCTACAAGGGCACATCCTACGCTGCCTCCCCGACGCTCTTCCTCGAGTTCTCAGGCGTCGAGGCCGCCGTCGAGCGCGACGCGGCGGCGGCGCGCGCTCTCTGCGAGGCCGAGGGCGCAGAAACGGTCGACTTCGAGCAGGACGAGGCCGGTAGGCAAAGGCTGTGGGAGGCTCGCCACGAGGCCGCTCTCGCCATAAAGGAGTTCGACCCCGACAGGAGGCCGATGACCACCGACGTGTGCGTCCCGATCTCCGATCTGCCCGGCGCCTTGCGCCACGCCCGCGACGCCATCGCCTCGCGCGGTCTCGAGGGGGCCATCCTCGGGCACGTTGGCGACGGCAACTACCACGCCGTCTTCCCCGTGGACCCGCAGGACGCGGCGGAGCGCGAGAGGGCCGAAGCGGTCAACGCCGAGATCGTCGCCTACGCCCTCGCGCGTGGCGGCACCTGCACCGGGGAGCACGGTGTCGGCTTCGGCAAGACGGAGCACCTGCAAACGGAGCACGGCGACTCCCTGCCGTTAATGCGCGGCATAAAGAGGCTCGCGGACCCGAACGGCGTGCTCAATCCCGGCAAGCTCTTTCCCGACTAGGAGGCGTCCGGCGAACGGGTTTCGCGGCGGTTCTCCCAACTCGGTCCCGGGTACCGTAACGATCGAACTGTCGCGCGGGGAAGGGATGCGGTTAGAATGTCGTCATGGCGCGCACGATAAGGGTTGTGGTTGCGAAGGTCGGGCTCGACGGCCACGACCGGGGGGCCAAGATCATCGCCCGCGCCCTGCGCGACGCCGGCATGGAGGTCATCTACACGGGCCTCCACCAGACCCCCGAGCAGGTAGTAGAGACCGCCATCCAGGAGGACGCCGACGCCATCGGCATCTCCATCCTCTCCGGCGCGCACATGACGCTCATCCCTCGCATAATCGACCTTCTCAAGGAGAATGAGGCGGAGGACATCCTGGTCTTCTGCGGCGGTACCATCCCCAAGGACGACATCCGGAGGCTCAAGGAGCTGGGCGTCGGCGAGATCTTCACCCCCGGAACCCCCACCAAGCGAGCCGTGGAGTACGTCGAGCAGGCGGTCCCCGCCGACTAGCGGGCGGGATATTTCGCGGCGAGCCTCCTGAGCGTGTTTGCGTTTCGCAGCGTCGCTGGCATCCCGACGGCCTTCTCGAGGAGCGAGCCCGAGAACGGGGACTCGCTCATCTTTGTGCGGCACAGCCAGTAAACCTCGCGCCCGCGCACGTGAAAGTCATCGACCTCGCTTCGAGACGCAAGAAGCCTCCGCTGTGCCTCGCCGTCCGGCGGAGCCGGCAGAAAAGCGACGTAGAGCGAGTTACCCTCTTTTTCGAGCTCGGAGGTCGAGAAAGGCTCATAGCTCGCGATATCTTCCAGTTCGGAGGCGGATCTTATGAACGTCGCTACCTCGTATCCGAGTGCTTCACGAAGGTGGCCCTCGATCTCCTCTTCGAGCGCTCGTGTGTTCTTGGCCGGCGAGTCGAAGATGACGTTACCGCTCGCGATAAACGTCGCGACGTTCGAGAGCCCTAGAGCCTCGAACAGCTCGCGCAGGCGGTCCATCCTGACGTTATGGCCGCCGACGTTGATCGCTCGTAGAAACGATATGAGCCGCCTACTCTCTGTCGATGGTGGCTCCAAAGAGGACCTCCCCGCTATGGTGGAGTACGATGCTCCGCTGAGTAGTGCTCGACCATCACTTTCATCACGTTGCCGGATCTCCTCTGTAAGGAATGTAATCGAGGCCAGAACCATGCACCACCCGGGTTCTGGTCAGCAAAGCGCAACGAAACCTGACAAGCTAGAGCGCTGACAAGCTGCCGACGAAGGAGGCACTCTTGGACTTCGTGAGTGTAGAGCGCGGGGACGTGGCCGTACTGACCATTGACCGCCAGGAGAAGCTCAACGCCCTCGACCCGCAGGTGGTCGAGGAGATCGGGCAGGCTCTGCTGGAGCTGGAGGCCGAGGGGCCGCGCGCGGTCGTCGTGACCGGTGCCGGCGAGCGTTCCTTTATCGCCGGGGCGGATATCTCGGCGATGAGCGAGATGGACCCGCTGGAGGCCAAGCGCTTCTCGGAGATCGGGCACGCCGCCATGGCCCTCCTCGACCGCAGCCCCATCCCGACCATAGCCGCCGTCAACGGCTACGCCCTCGGTGGGGGCTGCGAGGTGGCGATAGCCTGCGACATCCGCATAGCCGCCGAGAACGCGACCTTCGGCTTCCCCGAGGTCGGCCTCGGCATCCTGCCCGGCATGGGCGGTACCCAGCGCCTCCCCCGCCTCATCGGCCCGGCGCTCGCGAAGGAGTTGATCTTTACCGGTCGGCGCATCGGCGCTAGAGAAGCGCGCGAGATCGGGCTCGTCAACCGCGTCGTCCCGCAGGGCGAGGCGCTTGACGTCGCGCGCGAGGTGGCCGCTGAGATCGCTCGCAACAGCCCCCTCGCCGTCCGCTACGCGAAGGCAGCGGCGAATCGCTCGGCGGACGTGGATCTAGTGAGCGGGCTGGAGTACGAGGCCGACCAGTTCGCCCTTCTTTTCGCCACGGAGGACGCCCGCGAGGGGATGGGCGCCTTCGTGGAGAAGCGCAAGCCCGAGTTCAGGGGCCGGTGATCCGCGAGACGAAGCTCCGCGTCCGCTACGCGGAGATCGACGCCCAGGGGCACGTGAACAACGCGGT
>DASTQK010000266.1:0-5897 GCA_035761765.1 Rubrobacteraceae bacterium | reverse complement strand
GGACCTCGTAGTCGTCGGTTGCGCCCTCGTATCCGAGGGCCTCGAGAGAGCGCGCAACGTTCCCCGAGGGGACCAGGGTGTCGCCGCCGGATATCACGCGCAGGTACTGCAGGAGGCGAAGGTCGAAGGCGCCCAAGACCCCCACCACCGGCTCGGTCCCGTGGATGCGCCGCCGGATAAAGAGGCGGGTATCGTAGCTGTCGGCCCAGCGCTTCAGGACCTCGCGCTCGTCGATGTAGTTGTACTGGGCGACGCGGTGCTGGAACTGTCCGAGCAGGCGCCCGGTCAGGACCCGCAAGGATTCGTCGCCGAAGAACCACGAGTCGTCCTCGACGTTAAGGAGGCCGCTTACGCGCGGGATGGTCAGAGGCTCCTCCTCGTCGTCGAAGGTATCCCGGAAAGAGCGCACCATCTCGCGGATCTCCTGCTGGGGGCGACCGCTCATCGAGAGAGCGCTCTCGTAGACTACCAGTGCCGCCGTCTCGTGTTCCCTCGCGAGCTCCTCGACCCTGCGAGCGGCCCGCTCCAGCCTCGCATCGTAGTCCTCCAGGTTTCTAACCTTCCAGGCGGCCTCGGTGGCCCTGTTCGCTACCTCAACCATCGTCTCTCCTCGATGTCTAGCGCGGTTCGACCCTCCGAACGTTCAATATACAGCATCCTCTCCGCCACTAAAGGCCGCGCCTCAGACCATAGACCCCCGGGGCCGTTTGCACGAACGCGCTCTCGGGATTGTCCCGGACGTCGACCGAGAGCCGGGCCCGCATCGTATTCTGGGGTGTACGCCCCGCGCTCCTCAGGTATCCACTCTCCAGCGCCACCTCGGTTATATCCGAGTAGTGGAGGGGATGGCCGACCTCCCGGAGCACCTCCCGCGCGGCGGCCTTGAAGTCCACGGCGTCTAGTCGAGCACCTCGGCGGAGACCGCGGGGTAGGCTCCGACGAGGCTGACGTACGGGCAGTGCTCCTCCAGCGCCACGAGTGCGCGCCCCACCCGCTCTTCATCGGGATGACCCTCGAAGTCCGCGAAGAATACGTAGGTCCAGGCCCGCTTGCGACTCGGGCGGCTCTCGATACGGGTGAGGTTGATCCCCTCCTCCGCAAACGCCGCCAGCGCATCACGCAGGACGCCAGGTCTATCTTTGACCGAGAAGACGACGCTAGTCTTGTCTTTACCCGTCCTTGCGGCCCACGCCCGGCCGAGCACTATGAAGCGGGTCGCGTTGGTGCGGGCGTCCTGGATGCTGCGGGCGAGGACGTTCAACCCGTGCGCCTCGGCGGCGAGCACGCTCCCGACCGCCGCCACCCCCGGCTCGCGCGCGGCGCGCCGCGCGGCCTCCCCCGTCGACTCGACCTCCTCGAGACGCGCACCCGGGAGCCGGTGGCGCAGCCAGGTCGATGACTGCGAGAGGGCCATCGGGTGCGAGCAGACCACCTCCACCCGATCCAGGGATGGCTCCGAGGAGATCAGGTTCTGCAAGACCGGCAGATAGACCTCGCCGCAGATCTTCAAGGGGCTGTTCATCAGCTCGTCCAGAGTATGGGTTACCGCGCCCTCCATCGAGTTCTCGACCGGGACGATGCCGTGGCTGGCCTCCCCACGCTCCACGCGGGTGAAGACCTCGGCCACCGTCGTCTGCGGCTCGAGCTCCACGCTCGCTCCGAACGAGCGCAGGGCGGCCTCGTGCGTGAAGGTAGCCTCGGGCCCCAGGTAGGCGACCTTCAAGCGCGCCTCGAGCGAGATGGAGCTGGAGATGATCTCCCGGAACACCGCCTGCAGGCCGCGCGCCGGGAAGTCGCCCGCGCCGAGGGCCGCCACGCGGTCCAAAACGGCGCGCTCCCTGGCGGGCGCGTAGGCTTCGAGGCCGTTGTTGCGTTTGATCTCCCCGATCCTGCGCGCCAGTCGCGCCCGCCGGTCGAGCAGGCGCACGATCTCCTCGTCCACCGCATCTATCCCGGCGCGGAGCGCGCCCATCTCATCTCTGGTCTCGTTCAATGCGTCGGAGAAAAACATAGGTGTGCGGCCTTTCGGTGAGGGTCTACGCGTCGTTCAGCGCAGGAGGAGCGGGCAACCGGGACGGGCACGCCCCTCCCCGGTAAATCGCCTGGTTGCCGAGACCGCAGCCCGCATAACGAAACCAAAGTACCAAAAGAACCCGGTCGCTGTCAAAACCCGCCACCTACGCCGAGCAGGAGCAGCACCGCGACGACCGCGGCGAGCCCGAAGCGATAGTAGGCGAAGGCGCGCAAAGAGTGGTGGACTACGAAGCGCAGGAAGAACCGGATCGCCAGGTACCCCACCAGCGCCGAGGAGACGAACCCGGCCACGAAGATAGCGGCCTGCGAACGATCCATCCCTTCCGCCGCCGCCTCGGCAAGCTGCAACGAGCCGGCCCCCGCGATGATCGGCACGCTCATCAGGAAGGAGAAGCGGGCCGCCTCCTCCCGGCGCAGACCCAGAAAGAGCCCGAGCGTGATCGTCGCTCCCGAGCGGGAGACGCCGGGGACGAGCGCAGTTGCCTGCGCGAGACCGATCCCGAGCGCCTCCACGAAGCGGAGCTTGTCCGCTCGCCGGGTCCTGCTGCCCACGGCCTCGCCGACGATAAAGAGGATGCCGACCAGCACCAGGTTGAAGACGACCACCCACGGACTGCGCACGGCTTCCTCGAAGAAGCTCTCGAGAAAGAATCCGATCAGGGCAGCAGGGATGGAGGAGGCCAGTATCAGGTACGCCAGCCGCTGATCCGGGTCGGCGAGGTTCCTCCCGCCCGGTGAGAGCGAGCGCACGAATGCACCCGCTATCCTCAGCAGATCCCGCCAGAAATAGCTCACCACGGCGACGAGCGTGCCGAGGTGCAACGCCACGTCGAAAGGCAACCCGAAACGGTCCTGGTCGAGGCCCAGGAAATACTGCCCGAGCAATAGGTGTCCCGAGCTCGAAACCGGCAGGAACTCGGTGAGCCCCTGCACTACACCGAGAAGTACGGCCTGCAGAAACTCCAGCAAGTCCCGCGCCCTCCGACGCTCGCCAACCCAGCGGGCACACTATGACAGAAGCTTGTCCGCTAGTCAGCACGCTCCGCCACAGGCGACTAGAGTCAGCACTTCAGCAAATCGTCTCTCTAGCCGCTATCCGAGCAGACACGCAAGACGCGTCGAGTAGGGCCCGAGAAAAGAATGACAAGCGAGGCCTTGAAAAGGCGAAGCGCGCTGACTAGCTACGGCTGTCCGAGTTCGGCGAGGGCGCGCGCGTCCTTCAGCGTGATGCGGCCTGCCTCGATCTGGATAAGGTCCCGGTTACGCATCTCGTTGAGCACCTTCGTGACCGACTCGCGTGTCGAGGCGACCATCGCCGCGAGGTCCTGGTGCGTGAGGCGGAGGTCTATGGTCACGACGCCGTCCGTTCTCTCACCGAACTTCTGGGCAAGTAGGGGCAGCAGATTCGCGAGCCGAACCTCCGTCTCGCGCGGCAAGAGGCACTTGACCAGCTCCTCGTACTGCACGAGACGCAGTTCGAAGAGAGTCATGAGCCTGAAGGCAACCTGCGGCTCGCGGCGTATCGCGCGCTCGACGAAGATCTTGGGGACCTTGGTGACCCTGCACTCCGTGACGGCCTCGACGTAGGCGCGCTGCCTCGCCTCACCCTCGAACGCCAGGTGGCCGAAGATGTCCCAGGGCCGCAAGAGCCTCAGGGTCGCCTCTTTGCTCCCCGAGTACGGCCGGAAGACCTTCAATACGCCAGAGGTCAGCACATAGAGCGCGTCGCCGTACTCTCCTTCGCGGTACACGGCATCCCCCGGCGCGTAGGTCCGTTCAGCGGTGGCTATGCCCATGTCGTCCAGGAGTCCCAAGAGCTTGCGGCACTCCCGCTCCTGCAACTCCGTGTACTCGGGGAAGGAGGGATCAATGTCCATCACAAACCCCCGCACCGGAGCCGGTTGTCACAATGATGCTTATGTCTGGTCCTTTATGACGAGACTGCTACACGTTGCTACATTGTACATTATCGAGCCTCCGGTGGTCCCCCGTAGCCCCGGACGTGGCGGTTGGTATAGAATGGCTGCGCAACTACCACACTTCGGAGAGGAGATTGGGTGCGCGAACGTGTGGCATTCGTGATCATGGTCGCGGTTCTGATCTTCCTGTTCGCCTTTACCTTCGCGGTGCTCGGCAAGGGAGAGTACGAACCCGGTGGCGCGGCACCCGCGCACTCCACCTTGGCCTAGCGGCCCTCCCGATCCGCGCCGTACGCTTCGGGCTCGCGCACGACGGCTACCTCGTATGAGCTCATCTTGGGGTGCCCTCGCAGCAATCCCTCGGAGCCTCCACGCCCGTGAGCTTTCGCGAACTCCTCGCTGTGAACCCACGACTCGAAGGCTTCGCGGTCCCGCCACCGCGTGACGACGAGCACCTCGTCGTCGGCTCTCAAGACCTCCATGGAGATAAAGCCCGGGAAGCCCTGGACGCTACCCACACCCTCGCGAAACCGCTCGACGACCCGGTCCGCCGCACCCTCCTTGACGGGCAGGCTGTTGAAGATAGCTATCACATGGTCTCCTGTGTCAATGTGCCACCACTATGCCGCTGCCACCGACGCGCTTGGCCATCTTGAGGGCCCTGAGGACCTCGCCCATCAGCTCTTCGGCGTTCGTCCCGTGCTCCGGGTACTCGGCCACCCCGACGTCCACCTCAAAGCTGACTCCGTCGCCTGCGGCGAGGCGCTCGAGGACGTTCTCGGCCACGCGGTAGGCAGCCTCGCTGCCATGCCCGGGGATGATCGCGGAGATCTCATCGTCGCCGAAGCGGGCGCAGACGGCATCCTCGGGGGCGGCCTCCCGCACGACGTCCGTGAGCGTGCGCAGGACCTGCCGCGCACGCCTCACCTTGCCCGCCGCGACGGTCTCCGTGAAGTGTGCGACGTCGAAGACGGCCACCGAGAGCAGGTCGTGCGAGGCGACCGCTTGAGGGAGGAGCAAGCGGCTGAACTGATCCCGGTCCGGCAGCCCGGTCACGAGGTCCGTTGCCGCAGCCCGGCCGAGCGCCTGCTCCATCTCGCGTCGTACGATCGCGTCGAAGGCTTCCAGCCCAGCCTCCGTCACCCAGTCGGAGGCCTGCATGAGCTTGAGGAAGAAGGCGGCGACCTCTCCCCCACCGAGCGCTGGCAGATCCACACCCTTCTCCACCGTACGCCAGATGCACCGCCGCAGGGCGGCGAAATCTTCTATGACCCCGACCGCGTCGCGCCCCAGCTCGTGCTGGTTCTCGGCTATCTCGCCCACTAGACTCCGGACGGCGCCTCCGCGGGTGAAGGTCTCTACGGAGTCCGCGCTGCGCAGGAAGTCTATGAACACCGAGACCAGCTGCTCCATGTTGGCCGTTAGCCGCGAATATGCCCCATCCTCGGTGTCCCCGCGCCGGGCCTCCCGCCACGAAGCCACGATGTCCGGGAGATCCTGGCGTATCCGGTCGGGTATGCGGGAGGCGTTCTCCATGACTTCAGTATACCCTCGTCCCAAGCCTCTTCACCCAACGCCGCGGTGAGCCTCCTCGACGGTGATCTGGATCACGGCCAGACCTTGCCCCCGGAAACCTTATGCGGTGGACTTGCGTATATGTAGGTGCGCACCGAGAGAAGATCAGCGTCTCAGGAGGGCGAGACAGGTTTAGGACGCTAGCCTCGTGGGGAAATTAAGAGTAGTTTCTAGAACTGATTTTGAGTAGAATCGCATTTCGCAAGGAGGGCGAGTTGGCGACGAGTTTAGAGAAGAGACCGGATACTATGAGAGCGCGGCGGGAGTCGGAGACCCCCGAGCTGTTGGCCAAGTATCTGGCGCACATTGGCCAGGGCGAGTTGCTGACGCACGCCGAGGAGATAGAGCTCTCTAACAGGGCCAAGGCGG
>DASTQK010000265.1:0-3866 GCA_035761765.1 Rubrobacteraceae bacterium | reverse complement strand
TAGAGCACGAACCTCTTGCCCTGGCGCTCGATCATGTACTCTTCGCGCACCGCTTTACCTCCTCCGGCGCTCCTGCACAGATACTGCTGTCTTCACTGAGATGAGTGAGGATGTAGTCAAAATAAAGCACTAGACGACTCTCTCGTAGGTATACTGGCGTCCGCCGGGGGCTGCGGTCTCTATCCGGCGGTGTATAAGGCCGAGCTTGGCGAGCCTGGTTGCCCGGTTATTGCAGGCGGTATGGTTAAGGCCGAGTTTAGTAGCCAGGGCTGCGTTGGTTATAGAGCCGGAGTCATAGATCGTCTGCAGGGTAGCGACGAGGTGGTCGGGCACCTCGCCGACGATGCTCGGCTCGGCGCCGATCTCATCAACCCGGATCATGGCGAGCGACCGCTGCCTCAAGGAGGCCTCGACGTTCTCCAGCAGATCCCGGTCCTCCTCGACGAGCACCAGGTGCCTGTCCCCGTACTCCCCGCTCGCTACCCTCGACGCCAGAATCCCAAGCGCCTCGTCCGCGAAGGAGTAGTCCATCAACTCGACGCCCCGCGTGTCTACGTACAGCGTCCCACCTTTCGGTAACGCCGCAAGCGTCTCCTCCAGCGCCTCCCGGACAGCCCGGCCCGTCGAACGGGTGACCATCAGCTTGCCCCCGAAGTCGCCGCCGGCAACCTCGAAGACCGCGTGCGCCCGCTCCTCAGACACCGATCCTGCCCTCACTGTCGTCAGTGAAATCATTTGATCGAATTGTACCCTCTCGTGGGCGGGAAATCAACGACATTCGGGGAAATATTTTCGCATTCATTGCGGCGATCTCTCCTGGGGGGTACGAGGCAAGGAGACGCGGACGAAGGTACCGGGGAACTCGGGAACGTGGCGGGAATTCTTACGATTTTCGTAGACGGTAACGCGGCCTGATCCGGAACGAAGGGAGAGGGATCCGCTAGAGCGAGCGGCGATACCTGCGACGAGGGCGAGGCCGCCGCCGCGTCCGATCTCGCCGGTTCCCGAGACGCCCATCTCGAGGGCGTGGCGCAGGGCGTCGTTATCCGTGGTGGTGTACTCGGCGAGGGCGGGGTTACGGGCGAGGGTCTCGCGCACGCCGGGCCCGCCGTCGGCGATGGCGATCAGGACCTCTTCGCCTCGCCGTCTCGGGCCGCTGACGATGTGGTGGTAGGCCTGGACGGCGGCGTAGGCCCCGAAAGAGGAGCGACCGTGCTCGGCTGCGTTGGCGCAGATCTCCGAGAGCACCGAGCAGATAGCTACTCGCTCGCGCAGGCGGTAGCCTTGGTTCTCCAGTATCTCCGAGATGCGCTCGATGATACCCGGGATCTCTTGCTCGGTGTGGAAGTTTATGAGCTCCTGTAGCGTTCCGGGGTTGTGCCGCCGGCGTTCCTCGAGTGAGGCTACGTCAGCGTTCGTCCTTATCCTGTCGCCGAAGAGCCGGAAGAAGTTCATCCGCTCCAGGTAGGCCGGCACGTCGCGGCCTGCGAGCGCGATGCCCACCTCCTCCGAGCGTGCGATCAGGAACTCCAGCAGCGCCGCCAGCCCGCACAGCCCCGCCGGCTCCACGAACTCGACCGCCCGGAGATCCAGGACCACCGGTCCGCCATCGATCTCCCCGGCGCCCGCAAACGCCGGGTCGAGGCTGCCCATCGTGAGCACCCCGCTCATCGCACCCCGGCTGCGCACGTTCAACTGTAGCTGCGTTCTCACTGACCTTATTGTAGCCGGAAAGGGCTGGAAAACGGATAGGAAGATACCGGGCCGCCGAAAACGGGGCTCGGGGAGGGGGGCCTGGCCGCGCTAGCCTGCGCGCTGGCGCTCGTAGAAGAGCTCGGTGTAGCGACGGTTATCAAAGCGGCTGAGGATGGACCCGTCGCCGACCAGTTCGAAGCCGTTCTTCTCGAAGACGCGGCGCATCCGCTCGTTATGGGAGAGGGTCGAGCCACGGATGACCCCGAGGCCCAAAGTGTCGAACGCGTAGCCCACGAGCAGTTCGACGGCCTCGGTCGCGTAGCCTCTTCCGCGCAGATCTTCGGCTCCGATCTTTATACCGAGTTCGCAGCCGGCGTTACGGAAGTCGTAGAGGGTTACCATGCCTATGGGCTCGCCCCCGACCTCCATAACGAAGGTCTTCACGTTCGGGTCCTCCCAGCGAGCCAGGTAGTCGCGGCGGGCGGCGGAGAGGGAGATCGAGATCGGCGAGCGCCCGTTCCACGCGGCGAGCTCGGGGTCCCGGTCCCAGGCGTAGGCCGCCTCCACGTCCGACTCCCGCGGCGGCCTCAGGGTGACGGATTCTCCGCGCAAGACCTCGATCTCTTCGGCGTGTATGGCGACTCCTCTTCGTCCTTGAACCAGTATTATTACACTGGTGGTGAAGCGTCGGCTCTCACCATTTTCGTTAGAATACCCCGAAGCCAAGACCGGGAGCGGCATTGAGCGGTACCGTAGGGGAGTTCTTCGGAGGCTCCGGCAGAAGAATCCGGGACGTGATCTGGGGGGATGTCCCTATAGACCGGGCGGTGAGGGCCCTGCTCGATACCGGCGCGATGGAGCGCTTGCGAGGCATGAGCCAGCTCGGCTTCACATTCGCGGCCTTCCCGAGGGCCAGGCACACACGCTTCGACCACGCCATCGGCGTCTACCATCTCACGCGGCTGACCCTGAGGAGGATCGCGGAGTCCGGTGCCTACCTTGAGAACAGGGACGTGCAGGCCGCCCAGGCCGCCGCGCTGCTCCTCGACGCGGGCCGCTACCCCTACTCCCGCGCCATCGAGGGGATAGCATTGCCCGACGCGCCCACCCTCAAAGAGCTCAGCCGGCGCTGGATCGAGAACACCGAGGTGGCCAAGGTCCTCAGGAGCGAGTGGGATCTCGAGCCCCACAACGTCTACCGTCTCGTCGCCAGAGGCAACGAAGAGCCGCGCGGTCTCACCCCCACCGAGCACCTCCTGAGGGACATCCTCTTCGGCTCCCTTGACGTGGACGCCCTCGACAGGCTCGTGCGCGACGCCAAAGGGGCCCAGGTGCCCTACGGCATCGTCCCGGTGCAGCCCCTGATCCAACGCCTCAGGATCGTCGGCCAGGAGAACAGGGCAGTGCTGACCTTAGATGAAGAAGGCACGGGCTCACTGCAAGCGTTCGTTTTCTCCCGCTACCTGATGCACTACAACGTCTACGGCCACCAGGCGCTGCGCATACCTACTGTTATGTTCCGGCGGGCCGTCCAGGACGCCGTCCAGGCCGAAACCATTACCTTCGACAAGCTCTCGGAGCTCGACGACGCCGGGGCCTTCGTCATGGTCCAGGATAGGGCAGAGCCCGAGAGCTCAACCGCGGCCCTCATGAAGCGCCTCGCCGAGCGCAGGCCTTACCACCTAGCCCTCGAGTTCGACGAGCGCCACCCGAGCTACGCCTCACTCATCCGGCTGCGCGACGACGCCTCCTGGCGCCGCAGGGTCGAAGAAGCCTGGACCCGCTACCTCACCCGCTACCGCAAAGGGGTCGCCGGCCCCTTCGACATCCTCATAGACCTCCCCAGTGGGCAGCCTCTGCGCGTGGGCCTGCGCCTGATCCGACGCACCCCCCTCCCCGGAGAACGCAACCCCGTAGGTTGGCAGAGCATCTCGGGAATGACCGAGGACGACCTCCAGCGCTACCACGCCCCCCTCCACCGTATCCTCGTCGCTACCTCGGGCGAGGATCTTGCAACATCCGTGCGCCGCCACGCCGAAGAGCTCTTTACCATCGCAGAAGAGGTGGGCTAGTCAGCAGGCTACGGCAGGCTTCGCTTGCAGCTTTTCCCGTTCGGCTTATACCGTGCTCACGCTCAAGACCTCTACCCCGATAGTTCGTACATTCCGTAA
>DASTQK010000264.1:0-13595 GCA_035761765.1 Rubrobacteraceae bacterium | reverse complement strand
TCTCCCAGTACGACGCCCCGATCTGCGTCGGCGGACACATAGAGGTGCCGGACCCGGAGGGGGACGGCACGATCCGGGTCGGCATTACCCGGCTCCACCTCGAAGAGGACGCGGCGAAGAACGTCCACGTCGGGGAGTCGGGCCGGATGCACGGCTCCGTCGGCTCGCTCGTGGACTTCAACCGCGGCGGTACGCCGCTAATGGAGATCGTCACAGAGCCCGACATCCCTTCGCCCGAGGCGGCGCGCGCGACGGCCAACCACCTGAAAGACATACTCCGGGCCATCGGCGTCTCCGAGGCGGACATGGAGAAGGGCCAGCTCCGCTGCGACGCCAACGTCAGCATCCGAAACCCCGACGGGACCTTCGGCACCAAGACCGAGCTCAAGAACATGAACTCTTTCCGCTTTGTCGAGCGGGGGCTCGCGCGGGAGCTGGAGCGCCAGCGCAGGATCCTCGAGTCCGGCGGGAGTGTCGAGCAGACGACGCTGCACTATGACCCGGACGACGACGAGGTGCACGAGCTAAGGAGCAAGGAGTACGCTCACGACTACCGCTACTTCCCCGAGCCCGACCTCCTGCCCGTGGAGATCACGCCGTCCTGGGTGCGCGAGATAGAGAGCAGCCTCCCCGAGCTGCCGGGTCAGATGCGCGCCCGCTTTATGGAGCAGTACGGCCTCTCCGACTACGACGCCGGCGTTCTCGTCGCCGACAGGGATCTCGCCATCTTCTACGAGAAGGTCGCTGGAGCTCCGGGAGTAGATCCCAAGCAGGCGGCGAACTGGATTACGGTCGAGCTGCGCGGGCGCCTGAACGAGACGGGGATGGACCTCTCGGGGTCTAGAGTAACCCCGGAGCGGATGGCTGAGCTGATAGCCCTCGTCGGGGAAGGCGCGATCTCTCGCTCCGCAGCGAAGGAGGTACTCGACCGCGTCGTCGAGACCGGCGAGTCCCCGACAGCCATCGTCGAGCGCGAGGGACTTGCAGCCGTCGGCTCTGACGAGCTCAGCGGGGTGGTTGACGAGGTGATATCCGCCAACCCCGGTGAGGCCGAGCGCGTCCGTGGCGGCGACCAGAAGGTTATAGGGTTCCTCATCGGTCAGGTGATGCGCGCGACTCGCGGCAACGCCGACGGCGGGCGGGTGCGCGAGCTTCTCCTCGAGAAGCTGGGCTCCTGAGTTCCCATGCCGCGTATCGGCGTCCTGAGCGCCGGCGTCACGGACCTGCCGGACCGGATACGCGGAGCCGGCGGCGAGCCGGTCCTGCTAGACCAGCCTCTGGGGCGCCCGGTAGGCGGCGTCGCGCTGGCGCGGGAGTGGCTCGCGGACGTCGCCCAGATCTCGTGCGCCTCCGAGAACCTCGATGGTTTGCTCCTCTCCGCCGAAAAACCCGAGGATCTCGCCGGGTTCCTGATCTGCGCGCTTCGCCTGAACCTGCCGGCGGTGGTAGCTCCGGCCGGGACGACGGCTTTCGGCATCGTAGCGCACGCCCTGGGGCTCTCTCCGCTGCAAGCAGACGCGGCCGAGGCCGTCGTTGCTGCGGCTAGCAGCGGCGGTCCGCGTCCCGGGCAACTCGTCGAGAGCTTCTCTCTGGCGAACGCGCTGAGGGCAGGTTGCGCTCTGGATGGCGGACCGGAGCTGCTGGTCCACCTTTCCGCCGTCGCCAGGGAGGCTGGGGTAGCCGGTTTCCCGCAGATGATCCGGGTTCTCGCCCCGGAGTCCCCGGCCTTCACGGCTCCGGCCACCGCCTGGTATGCCGAACATGGCGCGGGTGGTCTCCTCGCTTCCCTCTGCGAGATCCTCAACGAGACCCGTACCGTCACCGGCAGACTCAAGGAGGAGTTGCCCGAGGCACCACCAGAGCCAGACCAGACCGGGTCCCGGCTAGTGTTCGTCGAAGGGCGCGCCTCTGGGGTCGAAGCGCTCTGCCGGGCGGAGGGATCCGCGACCGAGGTAGCGGGCACGTGCCGCGTCTTCGGCTCGGACGAGGAAGCCGCGCGGGCGGTGGAGAAGGGATTGGATGAGGGGACGTTACCCGTGGTCGTTGGATGTGGGCCACGCGGCGGTCCCGGGCTTGTCAGGCTCGAACTGTTCAGGGAAGCTCTTGAAGACGCCAGACTCGCCGAGGTCGTTCTCACGGACGGGCTTGTGCCGGGCCGGGCCAGAGGCGTCCAGGTCTCGCTCTTCACCCCCGAAGCGTCCTCCGGGGGTGTGATCGGGCTTCTGCGCGACGGCGACGTCCTCCGCATAGACCTGCTGGAAGGCAGAATCCTCACCGGCGTCAAGGTTGCCGAGCTGGAGGCCAGGGACCCATACGAGCCGCCTCGCCCAGCTGGCGCCGGATACGCCGCCCGCTACGCCCGGTCGGCCCGCCCCGCCCTCGATGGAGCCGGCTTTGGCTGAGACGATGTCCAGCATCCGGCTTGCTGAGCTCTACGTGTATCCCATCAAGTCCTGCGCAGGCGTCGCCGTGGAGGAGTGGAGGGTGGACGAGCGCGGCCTGCGCCACGACCGGCGCTGGATGCTTGTAGACGAGAGCGGCAACTTCATGTCCCAGCGCCGGCATCCTCGGATGGCATTGATCGCGGTCCGCATAGAGCAAGCCCGTCTCGTCGTCAGCGCTCCGGAGATGCCCTCCCTCGAAGTCCCGTTCTTTCTCCCCGACGTCATGCCCGTGCTCACGAGCGTCTGGGGCAACCTCGTAGAGACCCTCCCGGTGGGCGACGAGGCTGACCGCTGGTTCGGCGGGTTCCTGGGCGTGAGATGCAGGCTGGTTCACCTGCCGGAGTGGTCGGTCCGTGCGGTAGACCCTGACTATGGTGAGCCGGACGACCGCGTCGGCCTCGCCGACGGGTTCCCGTTCCTGCTCATCTCCGAAGGCTCCCTCGCAGCCCTCAACGCGCGGCTGGAACACACCTTGCCGATGGACCGCTTCCGTCCGAATCTGGTAGTGGTGGGCTGCGAGCCCTTCGCCGAAGACAATTGGAGACGGATCCGTGTCGGCCCCATAACCCTCCGCGTGGTCAAGCCCTGCGCGCGTTGCGCCATCACCACCGTGGACCAGAGAACCGGGATCGCGAGCAAAGAACCGCTGCGCACGCTGGCCACCTTCCGCAAGGAAGGTACCAAGGTCCTCTTCGGGCAGAACCTGATCCACGACGAGATGGGTACGTTGCGCGTGGGCGACCCGGTGGAGGTTCTGGGGAGAGCGAGCCTCGAACCGTAAACCGCTCGCCGCCGGCGAGAAAGCAACACTTTGTAGATTGGCTGCGCCATCATGTAGCCATCTGGAACGATAGTGAATAGAATAAGCGCGAGTTGCACGCGCAAGAGAGGAAACTCCCCAGCCCATGATGCACAAGTACCGTCTCATGTCACCCGGTCCTACTCCCATACCGCCCGAGGTCTCGGCGGCCGGCGCGCTACCTATAATCCACCACCGGACGCCGGAGTTCGGCGAGGTCTTCACGCGAGTGAACGAGAACCTCAAGAAGGTCTTCCTGACGGAGAACGACGTCTTCACGTATGCGGCGAGCGGGACGGGAGCCTTCGAGGGGACGATCCAGAACCTCTTCTCGCCGGGTGAGAAGGTGCTGGTCGTGAACAACGGCAACTTCGGCAACCGCTGGGTCAAGATGAGCCGGGCCTTCGGCCTAAGGGTAACAGAGCTCAAGTACGACTGGGGCGGGAAAGCCGACAACGCCGAGGTCGCCGCTGCGCTTGCCAGTGATCCCGAGATAAAGGCTGCTGTCTGTGTCCTCTCGGAGACCTCGACGGGCACCGTCAACGACGTAGAGGGCTTCGCCAGGGCTACGGAGGGTGTGATCTCCATTATCGACGCCGTCTCCGGGCTCGGGGCCTGTGCTCTGCGGACGGACGAGTGGGGTGTGGACGTGGTGGTGGCGGGGAGCCAGAAGGCGCTCATGACGCCCCCGGGGCTCGGGTTCGTGAGCGTGAGCGAGAAAGCGATGCGGGCGCACGAGGAAGCCACGATGCCCCGCTTCTACTTCGACTGGACGGCCGCTCGTAAGGCCTACGCCAAGGATCCGGCCCAGACGGCCTGGACTCCTGCCGTCAGCCTCATAATCCAGCTTGACCTCGCCTTGCAGCAGCTCCTCGAGGAGGGTATAGAGAACGTCTTCGAGCGGCATGTTCTTCTGGGGCGCGCGGCGCGCGAGGGGGTCAAGGGCATGGGCCTTACGCTCTTCGGACCCGACGAGGACCTCAACTCGGCGGTCACGGCGGCCTGGGTTCCGGAGGGCATCGACGGCAAGCAGTTCGTGGCTATGCTCTTCAGGGAGCACGGAATACAGGTTGCGGGCGGGCAGGGCGAGATGGCGGGTAAGATCTTCCGTATCGGCCACTGTGGCTACTTCGACGCCTACGACATCATCGCCACGATAGCGGCCGCGGAGCTGGCGCTCGAGTCGCTCGGCTACCCGGTAGAGCTCGGCAGGGGCGTCGGCGCCGCCCAGCGCGTCTTCTCGAAGAGCGGGGTGGCCGCTTGAAGGTCCTCATAACCGAGAAGATCGCCGACCGCGGCATCGAGCTGTTAGCAGAGGAGGAGTTCGAGGTGGACGTTCTGCTCGGGCTCAACCCCGAGGAGCTTCTGGGGAAGATCGACTCATACGACGGCCTCATAATCCGCAGCGCGACGAAGGTTACGGCCGAGGTCATAGAGCGGGCGGACAACCTCAAGGCGATCGGGCGCGCCGGTATCGGGGTGGACAACATAGACATAGAGGCCGCTACCAAGCGCGGCATCCTCGTCGCAAACGCGCCCGAGAGCAACACGGTCGCCGCCGCCGAGCACACCCTGGGACTGATGCTCGCCGCAGCGCGGCGCATCCCCGCCGCGGACAGTTCCCTGCGCGAGGGCGAGTGGAAGCGCAGCGCCTTCAAGGGCATCGAGGTCTCCGAGAAGACTCTAGGGCTTGTGGGCCTCGGGCACGTCGGAGCCATCGTCGCGCGCGGCGCCACAGGGATGGGGATGGACGTGCTCGCCTACGACCCCTACGTCTCCGAGGAGAGAATGCGCTCGATGAACGTAGAGAGGGCCGAGACGTTGGAGGAGGTCTTCGAGAGCTCCGACTTCATCTCTCTACACGTCCCCCGCACCCCTCAGACCGTCGGCATGGTTGACTCCGGCGCTCTGGAGAAGATGAAGCCGACCGCCTTCCTCATAAACGTGGCGCGCGGCGGCATCGTGGACGAGGTGGCCCTGTATAACGCGCTCAAAGAAGGGACCATCGCAGGGGCCGCTATCGACGTCTTCGCCGAGGAGCCGACCACGGACTCGCCGCTCTTCTCGCTCCCCAACGTCGTCGTGACGCCGCACCTCGGGGCGAGCACCGCAGAGGCCCAGGACAGGGCCGGCATCACCGCCGCCGAGCAGGTAGCGGCGGCGCTGCGTGGCGCGGTGCCGATGCACGCCATAAACGCCCCCGTGCCGGTCGGCGAGGGCGCCGAGTTCGTCGCCCAGTTCTCGGGCCTCTGCGAGGTATTGGGGCGTCTGCTCTACCAGCTCACCGATCGGCCCGGAAACGTCCTCAGGATCGAGTACAGGGGTGAGATCGCCGGCTACGACACGCGCCTGCTCGATGTCTCGGCCCAGAAGGGCCTTCTCGAGCCGATGATCTTCGAGCCCCTCAACTACGTCAACACGCCGTTGCTCGCCAGGGAGAGGGGCCTGCACCTCGAGACCTCGCACATCTCAGAGAGCGCGGACTACACCAGCCTCGTCGCCCTCCGGCTCGAAGACGACCGGGGGGAGAACGTGGTGAGCGGGACGCTCATCGGCCCGCGTCATCAGCCCCGCCTCGTGGAGGTCATGGGCTTTGACATGGACATAGTCCCCGAGAGGCACATGCTCTTTATCCGCAACGAGGACGTGCCGGGCATGATCGGGAAGCTCGGCACCGTGCTCGGCGAGCACGGTATCAACATCGGCAACATGGCCGTCGGGCGCGGAGATCCCGGCTCCCGCGCCGCTATGGCCGTCACCGTGGACGAGCCGGTCCCCGAAGAGGTCCTCGAAGCCCTGCTCAAGACGCCGGGTTTCAACCAGGCGTGGGCGGTGACGCTGTGACGGCCTCCCTCGAGGACATACTCGCCCGCTACAGGCCCTACGGTAACGTCTACAGGCCCGGCGATAAAGCACCCTTCTCCGGCACCTTCGTCTGCGACCGCGGGACGATGCTCCCGCCGGTCCGGGTGCAGCTCTCGAGGGGCGAGGAGTTCCCTGAGGCCGAGGGTTTGGGCCAACACACCCGCTGGCGCAGCACCAACATACAGGCGTAGAGAACCTTTCGGGTCCCGGACGTCGGATGTGAGTGGCCCTTGCGAGCCTCGGAGGGTGAGAGGACTCATCGGGTGCTAGAATCTTGCTTCTGGAGATTCTCGGGAGGCGCGCGGTGGGTAAAAAGGGTGGCGGGTTCGGGACCACGCTCGTTCTGGCGTTCGTGATCGTCTTTCTCGGCGTGGGGTTGGGAGTCGCCATCAGCACCCAGGGTTTCATGCAGCGCGTGCCCTTGGTCGGACCGCTGTTGTTCGAGGAGGAGCCGGCGCAGACGACCACCGGCCCCGTGGTGGTCGAGGGCATCCAGGACCTCAACCAGCTCGCCACCGTCCGCTGGAGGGAGTCGGTGATCGTCACTCGCGAGAGTGGCGGTACGGAGCTGGAGCAGATCCTCTCTGGAGAGAAGGTCCTGCTCGTCGCCGCCGGGGACGTGGAAGCCGGTGTGGACCTGGAATCGCTGGGCCGGAACGATGTGAGGGTGGAGGGGGAGACGGTTACCATCCGGCTGCCCGAGCCCGAGATCCTCTCCGTCAGCCTCGACGAAGAGGCGACCGGGGTCTACGACAGGGACTTCGGTCCGTTGAACCTTCGGCCCGATGACGACCTGGTCGAACAAGCTCGCACGAGGGCGGTGGACAGGATAGAAGGGGCAGCCCGCGACGAGGAGATCCTCGCTCAGGCCGAGCAGAACGCCGAGAACGGCATCCGCGCCTTTGTCACCTCCCTGGGCTTCAAGGAAGTGAACTTCGAATAAACCGCTGTCAAAGGCCTTGCGCGAGAGGCATCCTGGATGAGATTGACCGACCACAGAGATGACGTCAAGCTGGTAATGGTTCTCGGCGAGCTAGCCTGGAAAAAGGAGCGATAATGGCGACCTGTACCCATATGGACCAGATCGACGAAGGCGTGACGCCCTCCGCCCAGGGCTGTGAGGAGTGTCTCAAGACTGGGGACAGGTGGGTTCATTTGCGCGAGTGCCTCATCTGTGGACACATAGGTTGCTGCGACCAGTCTAAGAACAAACATGCCACCAAGCACTTCCGCTCCACCAGCCACCCGATAATCCGGTCCTTCCAGCCCGGAGAAGACTGGCGGTGGTGTTACGTGGATCAAACGCTGGTCTGAGTCGCCTCAGATCCTGACCGCTTCAGCTGCTCGCCGCTTTCCCGTCCCCGGACAGTCGGTGTGAGGGGATCATTGATGGACGTTCGGGTATTCTCCTACGCCGGCTAGAGCGCCGAATGGACGGCCCGCGCCAGGTATAAGGAAACAGGGACTACTCATCGGGTTCGTAGCCCAGGTTCGGGGCGAGCCACCTCTCGGCGTCTGCGAGCGACATACCTTTGCGAGATGCGTAGTCCGAAACCTGGTCCTGGCCTATCTCGGCGACGCCGAAGTACGTCGAGTCCGGGTGCGAGAAGTAGTAGCCGCTGACCGCCGCGCCCGGCGACATGGCACAGCTCTCCGTTAGCGCGATGCCTGCGTTGTTCTCTACGTCGAGCAGTTCCCAGAGGGTGCGCTTCTCGGTGTGCTCGGGGCAGGCGGGATAGCCGGGTGCGGGTCGGATGCCCCGATACTCCTCGCGGATCAGGGCCCCGTTATTCAGCTTCTCGTCTTTCGCGTAGCCCCAGAGCACCTTGCGCACGCGCTCGTGCATACGCTCGGCGAAGGCCTCGGCGAGCCGGTCGGCCAGCGCTTTGATCATGATGGCGTTGTAGTCGTCGTGCTCCTCTTCGAAGCGCCGCGCTGCCTCCTCGGCTCCGATGCCGACCGTCACGGCGAAGAGCCCGAGGTGGTCTTCGAGGCCCGTCTCTCTGGGGGCGACGAAGTCCGCTAGAGAGCGGTTCGGCCGGCCCGGCGGCTTCGCCTTCTGCTGGCGCAGGAAGTGAAGTGTAGCCAACACCGAGGAGCGCGACTCGTCGGCGTAGACCTCGACGTCGTCGTTCGGGAGGGCGTTCGCCGGGAAGAGGCCGACGACGGCGCGGGCGCGCAGCCACCTCTCGGCAACCACGCGGTCAAGCAGAGCTTGCGCGTCCTCGAATAGCTTGCGGGCTTCGGGACCCTTCTCGGGATCGTCCAGTATTCGTGGATAGCTCGCCTTCATCTGCCAGGAGTGGAAGAAGGGGGTCCAGTCTATGTAGGGTCGGATCTCCTCCAGCGGGTAATCGTCGAACGCCTCTACGCCGAGAAAGGTGGGTTTCGGGGGGACGTAGTTTTCCCAGTCGATCCTCGCGCGGTTTGCCCTCGCTCGTTCCAGTGTGGTCAGCTCCCTGCCCGATCGGCGTCCGGCGTGCTTGCGGCGCACCTGCTCGTACTCGGCGGCGATCTTCTGCGTGTAGCCGCCCCTGTTCTTCTCGCTCACCAGGTTCTGGACGACGCCGACGGCGCGCGAGGCGTCCTTCACATGGACCGTCGGACCTTCGTAGTTGGGCGCTATCTTGACCGCAGTATGCGTCTGGGAGGTCGTCGCCCCGCCGATCAGGAGCGGGATATCGAAGCCCTCGCGCTGCATCTCCCTGGCGTTGTGCGCCATCTCGTCGAGGGAGGGTGTGATCAGACCCGACAGCCCGATCATGTCTGCTCCCTTCTCCCTGGCTACAGAGAGGATCTTGGCCGAAGGCACCATCACCCCGAGGTCGACTACCTCGAAGTTGTTGCACTGCAACACGACCCCGACGATGTTCTTGCCGATGTCGTGTACGTCGCCCTTGACGGTCGCCATGACGACGGTGCCCTTGGGCCTGCGCCCCTCGTCCTTCTCCGCCTCGATGTAAGGGATCAGATGCGCAACGGCTTTCTTCATCACCCTCGCGCTCTTGACGACCTGCGGCAAGAACATCCGGCCCGACCCGAAGAGGTCCCCCACGACGTCCATGCCGTCCATGAGCGGACCCTCGATGACCTCTATGGGCCGCTCGTAGCTCTGACGCGCCTCCTCGACGTCCTCCTCGACGTAGTCGGCGATGCCCTTGACGAGCGCGTGCGCGAGGCGCCTCTCGACGGGCCACGCCCGCCACTCCAGCGTCTCGTCTTCGTGCGTCGCGCCGCCCCTGCCGCGGTACTCCTCGGCGAGGGCGAGCAGACGCTCCGTCGCGTCGGCGCGGCGGTTGAGAACCACGTCTTCGACGGCCTCGCGCAGCTCGTAGTCTATCTCGTCGTAGACGGCGAGCTGACCGGCGTTGACGATGCCCATCGTGAGGCCGGCTTCTATGGCGTGGTAGAGGAAGACCGCGTGTATCGCCTCGCGCACCGCGTCGTTGCCCCGGAACGAGAAGGAAACGTTCGAGATGCCACCCGAGGTCTTGGCGTGTGGCAAGGTGCCGGAGATCTCGCGCACTGCCTCGATGAACGCTACCCCGTAACCGTTGTGCTCCTCGAGCCCGGTCGCGATGGCGAAGACGTTGGGGTCGAAGATGATGTCCTCCGGCGGAAAGCCGACCCTCTCCGTCAGTACCCTGTACGCCCGTTTGCAGACAGCGACCTTCCGCTCCTTCGTGTCGGCCTGGCCCTCCTCGTCGAAGGCCATCACGATCACGGCGGCCCCGTATTTCCTGAGGAGCTTTGCCTGCCGGACGAGCCCTTCCTCACCTTCCTTGAGGCTGATAGAGTTGACGACTGGCTTGCCCTGCACGCGCTTGAGACCCGTCTCGATAACCGACCATTTGGAGGAGTCGATCATGACGGGCACGCGCGAGATGTCCGGCTCGCTCGCGACGAGGTTCAGGAACCTCGCCATCGCCTCCTCGCCGTCGAGCATCCCCTCGTCCATGTTGATGTCTATGATCTGGGCACCGTTCTCGACCTGCCCCCGCGCGACCTCGAGCGCCGTCTCGTAGTCGTCGTTCAGGATCAGATCCTTGAACCGCCTGGAGCCCGTGACGTTTGTGCGCTCCCCGACGTTTACGAACAGGGAGTCCGGCCCGATGTTGCACGGCTCCAGCCCGGAGAGACGCAGAAGTCGGGGTACCTCTGGCACCTCGCGTGGCGGGAAGTTCGAGACCGCCTCCGCTATGGCCTCTATGTGCTCTGGGGTGGTGCCGCAGCAGCCGCCGACGATGTTCAGCCAGCCTTCTCTAGCCCACTCGCCGACCTCCGAGGCCATCATCTCCGGCGTCTCGTCATACTCGCCGAACTCGTTGGGGAGCCCGGCGTTCGGGTAGGCGCTCACGGGGACGTCAGCTACCCGGGCGAGCTCCTCGACGTACTGGCGGAGTTCCTTCGAGCCGAGTGCGCAGTTCAGGCCGACGCTTACGGGGTCGGCGTGGCGCACCGAGTTCCAGAAAGCCTCCGTCGTCTGGCCCGAGAGCGTGCGACCGCTCGCGTCGGTTATGGTGCCGGAGATCATGATCGGGACCTCCAGGCCCTCCTCTTCGAGGAGCTCCTTTATCCCGAAGATGGCCGCCTTCGCGTTCAATGTGTCGAAGATCGTCTCGACGAGCAGGAGGTCAGCCCCGCCGTCGACGAGCCCCTTGGCCGCTTCCCTGTACGCCTCCCTCAGCTCGTCGAAGGTGACGTTACGAAAGCCCGGGTTGTTCACATCGGGGGAGAGGGAGGCCGTGCGGTTGGTCGGCCCGATGGCCCCCGCGACGAAGCGCGGCTTCGCAGGCGTCCGCTCGGTGAAGTCGTCGGCCGCCTCGCGCGCGAGGCGAGCGGCCTCGTAGTTGATCTCGTAAGCAATATCCTCTGTCCCGTAGTCCGCCTGCGAGATCGCGTTAGCGTTGAACGTGTTCGTCTCGACGATGTCCGCGCCGACCTCGAGCGCCGCCTCGTGGATGCTCCGGATCACATCGGGCTGTGTAACGGAAAGCAGGTCGTTGTTCCCCTTGAGATCGTGGGGATGGTGCGCGAGGCGTTCTCCCCGGTAATCTTCCTCCCCGAGCCGGTAGCCCTGGATCATGGTTCCCATCGCGCAGTCAAGGATTAGGATGCGCTGCTTGAGCAGCGACCGGAACTCGGAGACCCGAGCACTTCTCTGTTCGGCTATCGTCCGTTCTACGACCATGGATCCTCTAGGGTTTCAGGCCACAGATCAGCCTCCAATCTCCTTCCCTGAAGCCTGATACCTGACGCCTCCAACACATCACCGGCGAGATCCGGGGCGCTGGCGGGCGGCATTATGTAGGCGCCGCTTACAAGCGGCCGCGCTTCGGCCAGTATGTCCCTGGCCACCTCGACTCCGTACCTCGGGGCGTCTTCGGGTGAGAGAGCACCCAGCTTCTTTCGTACGTGCTTCGGGATGTTTATGCCGGGAACCTCGTGGTGCAAGAACTCGGCCTGGCGCGCGCTCCTGAGCGGCATCAGGCCGAGCAGCAGACAGACTTCCCCAATCTGTTCCAGCGCCCGCTCCAGCGCCTCGATCTCGAAGACCGGCTGGGTCCAGAAGGCGTGGGCGCCGGCCTCGACTTTGCGCCTGAGCTTCTCCACTTCGCCTCTGAGGTCATCGGCTGTCGGGTTGAACGCCGCCCCGATAAGGAAGCCGGGCGGCTCCCCTATGGGGTTGCCGGCCAGGTCCTCACCCGCGTTCATGCGCGAGAGGACATGC
The DNA here is from genome assembly GCA_035761765.1 of Rubrobacteraceae bacterium. Lineage (GTDB taxonomy): Bacteria > Actinomycetota > Rubrobacteria > Rubrobacterales > Rubrobacteraceae > JALYGY01. Next base: position 1,756 of record DASTQK010000264.1, on the reverse strand, counting down.
ACGAGGCCAACCGAGTCGGTGTCAAAGACCGAGGTAGCCTCCGGGTAGTCTCCGATCTGGGCCGGGTCCCCGGTGACGGCGAGGACGTTCTTCACGCCGAGAGCCGCGGCTCCGAGCAGATCTGCCTGCAACCCGATGAGGTTCCTGTCGCGGCAGGAGAGGTGTGCGACTACCTCGACGCCTGCCTCGTCCTGAACCATCTTCGCCGCGGCCACCGGGTGCATGCGCAGGCGCGCCCTTGCCCCGTCGGAGATGTCTATGGCGTCCACGCCGCGATCCTTCAGGCTGCGGGCCGCCGCGACGACGCGCGAGATGTCGTTGCCGCGCGGGAGATCCAGCTCCACCGTTACGGCGAAGCCGGAACGCAACTTCTCCGCGAACCCGGTCGTCGGCTCCCCGGATATCTCGACGCGCTCTCGAACCCTGGCGGAGACCGTTCGCCTCCGAACCTGGCCCGTGCCGACCCCGAAGCCCTCCAGCGCCCTGTTGAGGACGCTCACGTGCTCTGGGGTGGTGCCGCAGCAGCCGCCTATGAGGCGGGCTCCGACCTCGGCTAACCTCACGCCGTACTCTGCAAAGTGGTCCAGGTCCCGGGAGAAGCGGATCTGCCCCCCCACCAGCTGGGGGAGACCGGGGTTGGGGAAGGCGGCGACGGGCCCTGCCTCGGCGGACATCTGGCCTGCTATCTCCACCATTCTCTGGGGACCGACGGTGCAGTTGGCGCCGGCGAGGGCCACTCCCCAGGAGGAGATCTCGCGCGCCGCCCGCCCGGGCAAGCCCTCCGCCAGCGTCTCACCGTCCTCTACAAAGGTCTTGTAGGCGAGCACGGGCACGCCCAGAGAGCGCACCGCCTCGTACGCGAGCCGGAGCTCGGCGAGGTCGGTAAAGGTCTCGAGCAATAACGCGTCAGCTCCGCCTTCGAGGAGAGCCTCGGCCTGCTCTAGGAGGACCTCCCGCGCCTCACCTTCGCTCACGGGTCCTACAGGGACGAGCGGGCGTCCGAGCGGCCCGATAGCGCCGAGCACCAGAGCTTCGCCGGCGCCAGCGTTTCGCACCGCCCGCCGTGCCAGCCTCGCGCCCGCGAGGTTCACCTCGCGCACCCGCTCTTCGAGGTCGTGGGTCTCGAGCTTGAAGCGGTTGGCGGAGAAGGTGTTTGTCTCGATGACGCGCGCCCCGGCGCGCAGGTACTCTTCATGGATGCCGGCGACCATCTCCGGATGCGAGAGGTTCGCCCGCGCATAGGGGTGGCCGAAACCTACCCCGCGCTCGCCGAGGAGCGTGCCCACGGCGCCGTCGCCGACGAGGATCCGGTCCTCGAGCAGTTCATTGAGGTTCGGACTCAAGAGGTAGCCTCTCTCCGTTCCTGGCTTCGCCAACTACTTCGCGCTCGTGCGGGGGAGAGAGGCTTTGTCGCTCTAGTGCTTCGACTCATCTCTCGGAGTCTCCTCCGCGGGAGTTGGCACCTGCCGCCTCGCTCTCGCTCGGCCGGTTGCCGCGGCTTCTCAGGGCCCGTCCCTCCACCGCTCTCGATGAGCGCCGCCGGTCGCCCGGCGTCTGTTTGGGCAGCAATTACATCACGAAGGGGGCGCGGATGCAACGCCGGCCAGACGACCGGCGAGGATCTCCCCCGGGTTCCGCGCGGCGCTAGAGGCCGCGATCCGGATCTTGGCGAGCCTGGAGGTCTCCGCCCGTCGCCCGAAGACGTCGTAGCCCTGGGCCTCGATTCGGTCCAGAATAGCGGCGTAGAGCTCGCGCG
>DASTQK010000263.1:0-13562 GCA_035761765.1 Rubrobacteraceae bacterium | reverse complement strand
CCCCATCTCGACGAACCCGCGGGCAGCGTCCTCCGGATCACCGGACCTCAGGACGATACACTCGAGGTCGTAGTCCGCGAATTCGCCCTCCCCAGAAACCAGCGCGAGCGGGAGCCCTTCGGGAGCGGAGAAGCGGTACTCATCCCCCGCGACTCCGACGCCGGCCAGCCGTGCGGCGGCAAGCTCTGGGTCGTTGACCCGGATCAGTATCCGCTCTATCACCCCCGGCGTCGGCTCGGAGCCGCTCGGCGCGTCGAAGAGCGTCAGCTTGCCTATCCTGCCTCCCGCTCCGACGAGGGTGTAGCGGTCGGTGCGATCGACGACGTGAAACCCCAGGTGCGAGGTGAGAAAGTCCGCGACGGCGTCCCTGTCGCGCATGTAGAGCGCTACGTGATCCAGCCTCTTTACCTTCACCTTCCCTCTTTTCTGCAAGCTATCAGGTCGCGTAGAAGATACCACGCACCACGCGTCTCTTACGCCTGATCTAACTGCGGACGTCAAGATGTCGCGTTGTGCGCCGAAGCGCTTCCGAGGTGACGTACATACCTCGAGTCAACGCGACGTTGGCGGGAAAGCCTCTCGCACGAGCTCGGGCAATACCTCCCCTGCCCGACCGCGCAGCACGTAATCGGCGTCTCGGGTAAGCGGCGTCTCGCCGGGGTTGACCTCGACCAGCGTCGCGCCGCTCTCGAGCGCCTCGTAAGGCAGCGCGGCGGCCGGGTACACCAGGCTCGAGGTGCCGACCGAGAGAAAAACCTCGCATTCGCGGGCAGCCCCTAACGCCGCCTCGAACGCCCCGGCGGGCAACATCTCACCGAACCACACCACGTCGGGCCGAAGGGGCGCCCCACAGTTCGGGCACGCCCCTAGCACTGCTCCCCTCTCCTCCGGCTCGACACTCACACCCTCCCGGGAGCATCTCGAGCGGAGAATATTCCCGTGAAGCTCTATCACGTTCTCGCTGCCGGCTCTCCCGTGCAGGCCGTCCACGTTCTGGGTTACGAGGGTAAAGTCGGGGACCCTGCCCTCCAGCTCCGCCAGCGCCCGGTGACCCGGGTTGGGCTCGGCCTCCGATACCAGAGTGCGACGCCACCCGTACCACTCCGACACCAGGCGGGGGTCACGCTCGAACGCCTCCGGGGTCGCGAGCTGTTGCGGGTCGTAGCGCGCCCACAGACCCGTCTGGGCCTCGCGGAAGGTCGGCACCCCGCTCTCGGCCGATATCCCGGAGCCCGTCAGAACGGCTATCCGCCCGGAATAGCGGAGGGCCTGGATCAGACCCCGCGGGATCCCCCTCGCGCTCAACCGGCGAGAGCCCGCAACAGCTCTTTCGCAGCAGCTGGAACTGCTCTCTCCTCACCCGAGCTCATCTCGCGCAGCGTACAGACGCCCCGCGCGAGCTCGTCCTCGCCGATGACGGCCGCGTAGGCGGCGCCCGAGCGGTCAGCCTGCCTGAACTGGCCCTTCGCGCTGCGCCCGGCGTAGTCCAGATCGCAGGCGACACCCTCGGCCCGCAACGCGCTCGCCAGACTTATCGCCAGGGTCCTCGCCTCGGGAGCCAGCGTGACGAAGAAGACGCCCAGCGAGGACGAAGCCTCGTGCGATGCGGCGGCCAGCAGGATGCGCTCCACCCCGCTGCCGAACCCGATCCCGGCGAGATCCGGCCCTCCGAGCTCGGCGACGAGGCCGTTGTAGCGTCCCCCCGCGCCCACGGTGTCCTGGGCCCCCAGAGCGCCGCTCTTGGCCTCGAAGACCGTTAGAGTGTAGTAGTCGAGCCCGCGCACGAGCCGTTCGTCGACCTCGTACGGTATGTCGAGGGCCTCGAGCCCTCCCTTGACGGCTTCGAGGTGCGCCGCGGCCTCCGGGCTGAGGAAGTCCCCTATCGTCGGCGCCTCCGCGAGCAACGCCTGGGTGTTCTCGGCCTTGGAGTCGAAGGTGCGCAAGGGGTTCGTCTCGAGCCGGGCGACCGAGTCGGGGTCCAGCTCGTCCCGGTGTCTCTGCAAGAACGCGCGCAGCTCCGGCACGTAAAGCCGCCGCGTCTCCAGATCGCCCAGGTTGTTCAGGTAGATCCTCTCGTCCTCTACGCCCGCAGCCTGGTGGATGGCGTAGAGGAGCGATATCACCTCTACGTCGACCAGCGGGTCTGTGGAGCCCAGGACCTCGACCCCGATCTGGGTGTGCTGTCTGTAGCGTCCCTTCTGCTGGCGCTCCTGGCGGAACATAGGCCCAACGTAGAACACCTTCAGCGGCTGGGCCTGCCTGTAGAGCCCGTGCTCGATGTAGGCGCGGATCGCGCCGGGCGTCCCCTCGGGCCTCAGGGCGAGGTCCCGCCCGCCCTGGTCCGTGAAGGAGAACATCTCCTTCTTGACGACGATATCCGAGGCCTCCCCGGCGCTCCGGGCGAAGAGCTGGGTCTCCTCGAAGACGGGGGTCCGGACCTCCGCGTAGTTGTAGCGCCGAAACAGGTCTCGGGCCCGCTCCTCCACGAAAGCCCACAGCTCGGGCCGCTCGTGCGGCTCGCGGCCGCCCGGGTAGACATCGTAGGTCCCCTTCGGCGCCCTGTAGCTCACGGGAGGATCGGAGGCAGGTACGGGTTGGTGCGAAGTTCTTCGGCGGCGGAGAGGACCGGACCGTGTCCGGTGTACAGGCGCGTGCCCTCTCGCCAGTACGACATCGCCTTTCGCAGGGAGACCTCGAGCTCCTCCCACGAGGCGCCGGGTATATCCGTCCGGCCCACGCTTCCCGGCAACACGAGGTCGCCGACGATCTGGTCCTCCCCGATGACCAGCGTCACCGATCCGGGGGAATGCCCCGGCGTGTGCAGCACAAGCAGCGTCTCGCCCGCGATCTGCAACTCCTGACCGTCGTCGAAGGCCTCGTAGACCGAGACGCCGGTCCGGTCGGCGTCGTCCGGGTGGACGTATAGAGGCGCGTTCGTCTCGCGCAGCACGGCGCCGAGGGCGCTAACGTGGTCGGGGTGAGAGTGGGTTACGAGAACGGCCTCGACGGGCTGGCGTACCCTCGCGAGGATCTTCTCCGGCTCTGCGCCCGCGTCCACGACCACGTCGCCCTCCGGGGCGTGTAGGACGTAGGCGTTGACCTCGAAGCCGTCCATCGAGAGGGTGACCTGCTCGATATCGGCCACTAGGACCCCTGGCGCTCCAGCGGCGTGCCGTCGCGCGAGACGCGGCGGACCTCGTAGACGTCGGGGATGCTCCGGACCTTGCGGATGACCTCATCTACGTGTTGCACGCTGGCCGCCCTGAAAGCGAACCGGCTCAGGGCCGTCCGGTCTTCTATCGTGTCCACGCGCGCCGAGAGTATGTTCACGCCGGCGTCGGAGATCGTCTTGGTTATGTCGCTCAGGAGGTGCGTCCGGTCCAGCGCCTCGACGAGGAGCTCGACGGTGAAGAGCTTGCCGCTGGTGACGGCCCATTCGACCTCGACGAAGCGCTCGGGGGCGCGCGCCCTCAGAGCCCTCGCGTTGGTGCAGCTTGCCGCGTGGACCACGACGCCCCGCCCGAGCGAGACGTACCCGACTATGTCGTCCCCCGGCATCGGGGTGCAGCAGCGGGCCAGCCGGGTCAGGATTCCGCTCGAGCCGACGACCCTCACCCCCGTCTCCTCGCCCGTGCCGGTCTCCGCCTCGGGCAGCGGGAGCGGCACGAGGGCCGGGCTCTGGGCCTCCGCTTCCTCCTTCGGTTGGACGCGCTCGAGGATGCGGTGCGCCACGTTCTCGGCCGAGAGAGCCCCCGCGCCGACCGCTGTGAGCATATCGTCCGGCGTCGCGTAGTTCGTAATGCGGGCGACATCTTCGAGGATTCCCGAGGGAACCTTGCCGATACGCTGCTTCTTCAGCAGGGCGACGACCTTCTCGCGCCCGCTAGAGAGATTATCCTCGCGGTCGGCCTTGTTGAAGAACTGCCGGATCTTGTTGCGGGCGCGGCCGCTCTGGACCACGGCCAGCCAGTCGCGGCTCGGGCTCGCGGACTTGCCCGTGATGATATCCACCCGGTCACCGGAGACCAGCTCCGAGTCCAGCGGCACTATCCGGCCGTTCACCTTCGCGCCTATCGTGCGGTGACCGACCTCGGTGTGCACGTGGTAGGCGAAGTCTATCGGGGTCGCGTTGGAGGGGAGGCTGATCACGTCGCCTTTGGGCGTGAAGACGTAGACCTCGTCCGCGACGAGCTCGCCCTTCAAGGACTCCATGAACTCCGCGGCGTCGGTCGTCTCTCTCTGCCACTCGAGCATGCTCTTGAGCCAGCCCAGGCGCTCCGCCTCGCCATCCCTGAGGCCCTCCTTGTACATCCAGTGCGCCGCGATGCCGTACTCGGCGGTCGCCTCCATATCCCGGGTGCGGATCTGGATCTCCAGGAGTTTGCCCTCGTTGGACATGACCGTGGTGTGCAGCGACTGGTACATGTTGAACTTGGGCATCGCTATGTAGTCCTTGAACCGCCCCGGGATGGGCTTCCAGAGCGAGTGGATGACGCCGAGAGTGCCGTAGCAGTCGCGCACCGAATCGACGACGACGCGCAGACCCGCGAGGTCGTAGATCTCGTTGAACTCCTTGTTGCGCTTCACCATCTTGTTGTAGATGGAGTAGAAGTGCTTGACCCTCCCGCGCACCTCGGCCTCGATGCCGGCCTGCCCGAGGTTCCGCAACAGTTCAGCGGCCGTCCCGTTGATGAACGCCTCGCGGTCTCCCCTCCTGGCCGCTACCAGCCGCTTTATCTCCTCGTAGCGCCGCGGGTGCAGCGTAGCGAACGAGAGGTCCTCCAGCTCCCACTTGAGCGAGTAGATACCGAGCCTGTGGGCGAGCGGGGCGTAGATCTCCAGCGTCTCCGTGGCTTTCTTCAGCTGGGTCTCCCGCTTGAGGTAGTCGAGCGTGCGCATGTTGTGCAGCCGGTCGGCGAGCTTGATGATGATGACGCGCACGTCCTTGCTCATCGCCACGATCATCTTTCGCAACGACTCGGCCTGGGCCTCCTCCAGGTTCCCAGAAGGCAGCCGCTTGAGCTTGGTGACGCCGTCCACGATCTCCGCGATATCGCCCCCGAATCTCTCCTGGAGCTCCTCCTTGCCGACCCCCGTGTCCTCGAGCACGTCGTGCAAGAGCGCAGCCGCGATGGTCGTCGGGTCGAGATGCAGCTCGGCGAGGATATCCGCCGTGGCCAGCGGGTGGTAGACGAAGGGCTCCCCGCTCTTGCGGACCTGCCCGCGATGCGCCGCGTGCGCCACCGCGTAAGCCTCGGCCAGCAGCTCCTCGGACCCCTCGGGACCGTAGGACGCGACCTTCTCGATAAGAGAGGATATTGTTACGTCCGGCGCCGGGATTGCTCTGGGACGTTCCTCTATTCGTACGGGTTCCATACGGAAATTATAACAGTCAGCGATCAGCCATCAGCTTTCAGCTCCTGCAGTCTGGCCTCAATCGAGTTACCAGCTTGCGACGCAAGCGGGGTCTCCCCACAAAGCAGCGCCAATCTACACAAAGCCGGCGGCTGATCGCCGGGGGCTCTAGAGCCTTCGAGATTTCACGATTACGGCGAGCAGGATGGAGCCCATGACCAGGGAGAGCGTGAAGCCGACGAAGCTGATGATGGGCACGGCGAGGTACGGCACGGCTGGTCCGCCGCGGTCGAAGGCCCCCAGCATGCACGACCCGAGGAGCAGGGCCCCGGTAACGACGGCGAAGACGAGCCGGTTGGCGAGCACGTCTACCTCGCCGATCAGCTCGTCGAGGCCGCCGTGCTTGAGTCGCACCTCCAGCTCGCCGTCGGACACCTCGGCCAGGAGTTGCCGGATTTGCTCGGGGTAGTCCTCGACGTAGCGAGCGTACTCGAGCGCCCTCTGGCGGGCCCCCTCGAGGACCGCTTCTGGCTCATAGCGCTCCAGGAGGAGCCTGCGGGCGTAGGGCCGGGCGACCTCGTAGACGTTTATCGTGGGGTCTATCGCGCGAGCGAGCCCCTCGGCGGTCACCAGGGCCTTGGTCAGGAGCGGGAAGACCGGCGGTACACGCAGCCTGTAGCGCCTGGCGAGCGATATCAGCTCGGAGAGCGCCTGCCCGAGCGTGACCTCGCCCACCGAGAGCGCGGAGTACTTGTTGAGGAACTCGCGAAGGTCGCGCACGAGGTCGCCGCGCACCTCCGTAGAGTAGCGCACGCCCAGAGACTCGAGCCCCCTCAGCGCCGCAGCGCCGTCACGCTGCACTACGGCGATGAAGAGCCTGGACAGCGCCTCGATGTCGCCACGGCTCATGTAGCCGACCATGCCGAAGTCGAGCAAAGCGAGGTTCCCTTGCGGCGTGAGGATGAGGTTGCCCGGGTGCGGGTCGCCGTGGAAGAAACCGTCCTCGAAGGCCATCTTGAAGATCGCGTCCGCGCCCATGGAGGCGACCCGGCGCCGCTCTGCGGGCGCAAGGAGCAGGGGCCTTATGTCCCCGAAGCGGGTCCCTTCGATGAACTGCAGCGTCAGGACGCGCGAGGTCGAGTACTCGAGATAGACCGTGGGTATCACGACGGGCGTCCCGGCGAAATTGGCCGCGAAGCGGCGGGCGTTTTCGGCCTCTGCTGTGTAGTCGAGCTCGCGCCGGATGACGGTCTCGAACTCGGCGACGAGGCCACGCACGTCGATAAAGAGCCTGGACCCGAACCGGCGGTCCAGGAAGTCTGCGAACTCCCGCATGAGCTCGAGGTCGGCCTCGACCCTGCCCGGCGCCTCGGGCCGCTGCACCTTGACCGCGACGACCTGCCCCCCCCGCAGGACTGCCCTGTGAACCTGCCCGATGCTGGCCGAACCGAGAGGGTCGGGGTCGAAGTGGGTAAAGACCTCCTCGACCGGGGCGCCGAGCTCCCGGTTGACTATGGCCTGGGCGGCACCCGCCGGCATGGGCCTTACCGTGTCCTGCAGTTTCTGGAGCTCGGAGAGCACGCCCTCGGGCAAGATGTCCGAGCGGGTGGAGAGCAACTGTCCGAACTTGACGAAGGTCGGCCCGAGGTCGTCAAGGGTCTGCCGCAGGCGCACGCCGAAGCTCGGCGCGAGGAACTCCTGGAGCCCTTTCTTCTCCCTCCTGTCCCTGCGAACGTCGAAGACGAACCCGAACCCGTGCCTGACGAGGACCCGCCCTATCTGGGAGAAACGCCTGAGGTTCCCCGCAGGGGCTGCCGCTCCGCTAGCCACAGACGAATTCGGCTACAGTCCGGGAGGGGTTTCCGGCTCGTCGCGAGGCGGTCGGGGCGCCACATCGGGGCCCGTGGGCGGGGCCTCCGGTCCGCCGGCGCGCGGAGGCGGCGTGACGGATGACGGCGGCTCAACGGGCCGATCCTCGAGCATCCGCACCCGGTGCTCGAGCTGCTCGACGCGGAAGATCAGATCCTCGTAGTCCTCCCGCGTCGGGAGGCCGGCCCGCTTGAGGCCCTGCTGCGCCGTCGCGTCCACCAGAGAGCGGGCGCCGGCCGAGCGCTCGCGCGCGCGGCCGGAGACCTGATCCACGAGGGTCTTGCCCTCCTCACGCTGTATCCTGCCCTGCTCTATGAGGCCCTCTACGACCTCCTCGATCCTCTCGCGAGTCGCCGCAGCGGCCCCTATCTGCAAAAGGATCAAACGCTCGAACGTCTCGCCGATCGTCCCGCGCATGTCTCACCTCCCTAGGGTGTGCACCGCCCACATGATACACCGCAGGCTCCGAACGGCAGCAAAGCGGTAAAGCTGCGCGGGGCAAGTTGCTCTAGGCAGAGCGCGGAGCCTGGTGTAGCTTCCCGGCGCGCCAGGCCTTGTACAGCGACAGGACGGGCGAGGCGATGAAGATCGAGCTGTAGGTGCCGGCGATGATGCCGACGAGGAGCGCGAAGGCGAAGTCGGCCAGGGTGGTCTCGCCGAAGATCAGGAGCGCGCTTATGGGGATCAGGGTGGACAGCGAGGTGTAGATGGAACGCCTAACTACCTGCCGGATGGAGGTGTTGACGGTCTCGTCGAAGCGCCGGCGGTTGTAGCCCACACTCGGCGCGTTCTCCCTGACGCGGTCGAAGATGATGATGGTGTCGTAGAGCGAGTAGCCGAGCACCGTGAGGATAGCGACGACCGTAACCAGGCTCACCTCGCGGCCGACGATGGCGTAGAAGCCCACGGTTATGAGGATGTCGTGCAGGACCGCCACGATCGCGGCGAGCGCGAAGGCGAACTCGAAGCGGACGCTTATGTAGGCCACGATGATGAGCAGCGCCGCCGCGACCGCCTGGAGCGCCTGGTCGCGGATCTGCCCCCCGAACGTCGGGCTCACGCTGGTCTGGCTCACCTCCCCGCCGACCGCCGCGCTCAGGGCCTCCGTGACCTGCGCTCTCTCGCCAGCGTCGAGCACCGGCGTGCGGATCTCGTAGCCGTTGCCGATGGTCTGGATTACGGCGTCCCCCGCCACGAAGTCGGGGAGCGCCTCCCGGATTTCGCCCTCCCCCAGCTCCCGCTCGGGGTTCGACACCGTGAACTTCGTGCCTCCCTCGAAGTCTATGCCGAAGTTCAGATTCCCGAGCAAGATCGCTGCGAGGCCGATTGCGATGAGCACGCCCGAGATTGCAAACCACAGCCTCCAGCGGCCGACGAAGTCTACCTTCGGGAACACTACTTCTCCCTCTTCCCGATCTCATCCTTCGAGACGCCCATCATGCCGGCCGAGAGGTGGAAACCGCGGCTCGAGACTACCCCGAGGAGCGCGCGCGTGACGACGATGGCCGTGAACATGCTCAAAACGACGCCGATGCTCAAAAGGACCGCGAAGCCCCTCACCGAGCCGCTCGAGAGGGCAAAGAGGATCAAGGCGGTGATAAGCGTCGTTATGTTGCCGTCCAGGATCGCATGAAAGCCCTTCTCGTAGCCAGCCTGAACCGCCGTGCGGGGTGTCTTGCCGCGTCGGATCTCCTCCTTTATCCGCTCGAAGATGACGATGTTGGCGTCCGCCGCCACACCGATGGAGAGAACGATGCCCGCGATGCCCGGCAACGTGACGGTCACCGGTATCGCCACGACGAGACCCCAGAGCAGAAACGCGAAGACGAGCAGCGCGAGGTCCGCAACGATCCCGAGCACCCGGTAGACAGCCGCGAGAAAGAGGAGCACAAGCCCGAGGCCCACCAGGGCCGCGATGAGCCCGCTACGCAAAGACTCCGTGCCCAGCGTCGGCCCGATGCTCGTCACCGAGAGAACCCGCATGTTCACCGGGAGCGCGCCGGTCTGCAGCACGATCTCCAGCTCCCTCGCCTCCTCTTCGGGCAGACCCGTGGGCGAGGCGTCGTTCGAGATGGAGACGTCGCCGCCGACGATGCTCTCCTCCACGGTCGGGGCGCTCACCACGTCCTCGTCCAGGACTATGGCGAGCCTGCCCGTCCCCGGCTGCCCCGAGGCGAGCGCGTTCTCCGCGATCTGGCCCGAGAGGTCCGCGAACTGGCTGGCTCCTTCACGGTTGAAGGACATCGTGACTTCGAGCCGGCCCTGCGGGTCGCGGTTCAGATTCGCGCTCTCCAGGTTCTCGCCCGTCATGTCCGGCTGGTCGTTGACGATGTAACCGGCCACGTATGTTCCCTCGCCTGCGGGCGACGGGCTCTCCTCGAAGATTACCTTGGTCTTCCCCTCCGCGAAGGCGTCATCCCCCTGCAAGTCCTCCTCCAGCTCGGCCTTTGTCTCCTCGATCTCGTCCTCCGGGACCGAGACCACCTCCTCGAAGGCGAGGACCTCGTAGAAGCCGAGCTGGGCCGTGCGTCCGATCACCTCGACCGCCCTGTCCGCGTCGGTGATGCCGGGGATGTTCACGACGACCTGGTTCTGGCCCTGGATCTGTATCTCCGGCTCCGTCACCCCGAGGCTGTCCACGCGCTGGCGGATGACCTCCACCGCCTGCTCCATCTCCTGGCGGGTGACCTGGCTGCCGTCGGTCTGGTAGCCCTCGAGCTGCACGCTGACCCCGCCCTCGAGGTCCAGACCCAGCTGGGTGGCCTCGGCTACGGGCTGCCGGATAAAGATGAGGTACGCCGCCACGACGAGGAGAACCGCCACCAGGCCCAGGATGATGAGGTTGTTTCTCCGGCTACCCATGAGACCGGATTATAGCCTGTCAGCAAGCCTGCTTCGCGGGCTTCTTGTCAGCCGCCACGCAAATGGCCTTAGAGACAGGCCAGAGAAGAATGAAGCCGGGATGCTGACTAGCTCCCTGCGTAGCGGGAGCTCCAGGCGCGCGACCACTCCTCGTAGTTGCCCGCCACGATCTCCTGCCTCGCCCGCCGGCAAAGATCGATGGTAAAGCGGACGTTGTGGAGGGTGATGAGCCGGTGACCGAGGAGCTCGTCCTCGCGCACGAGGTGAGCCAGGTACGCGCGGCTGTACCCGGTGCACGTCTCGCACGGGCACTCCGGATCGAGGGGCCCGAGGTCTCTCCGATACCTGGCGTTCCTGAGGTTGATGCGCCCTGCTGCGGTGAGCGCCGCCCCGTGACGAGCCAGCCGGGTTGGGAGCACGCAGTCGAACATATCTACACCGAGCGCGATGACCTGGAGGATTCCGGGAGGGTCCCCGATGCCCATGAAGTACCGCGGCTTGTCGGCGGGTAATCCGGGCGCCGTCAGGGAGAGGGTGTGGAGCATCGCTTCGCGCGACTCCCCGACCGAGAGACCGCCGATGGCGTAGCCGGGGAACCCTATCTCGAGGGTGCGCTCCAGGCTCTCCTGGCGAAGGTCCGGGTAGAGACCACCCTGCACGATGCCGAAGAGCGCCTGGTCCTCTCTCCCATGCGCCTCCTTGCACCGCGCGGCCCACCGCGCCGTCCTGCTCAGGGACTCCTCGTGGTACTCGCGGCTCGCGTTGGCGGGCGGGCACTCGTCGAGTACCATGGCGATGTCCGCCCCGAGCTCCTCCTGAACCTGCGTGACGAGCTCGGGTGTGAAGGTGTGGAGCGAGCCGTCGTAGACCGAAGCGAACTCGACGCCCTCCTCCGAGATCCTGCGCGTCTTTGCGAGCGAGAAGACCTGGTAGCCGCCGGAGTCGGTTAGCATAGGGCCATACCAGCCGGTGAAGGCGTGCAGCCCCCCTGCCTCCCTTATTAGCCCGGGGCCCGGCCGCAGGTACAGATGGTACGTGTTGCCGAGCAGGACCCCCGCACCCACCTCCTGCAGCTCCTTCGGCGTCAGCCCCTTGACCGTCCCCTTGGTGCCCACTGGCATGAAGACCGGGGTCTCTACCGTGCCGTGCGGGGTGCGCAGCAGCCCGGCCCGCGCCTCGCCATCGCGGGCGACGACCTCTATGGCGACCGGCGTCCCTACCGTCCTCTCCCTCCGTTGAGGATCAGCATCGCGTCGCCGAACGAGTAGAAGCGGTAACGCTCCTCGACGGCGACCCGGTATGCCTCTTGCATGAGACCTTTTCCACCGAAGCTCATCACCATCGCCAGCAGGGTCGAGCGCGGGAGGTGGAAGTTCGTGAGGAGCGCATCCACCAGCAGCCAACGGTACCCGGGGTAGATGAACAGGCTGGATTCGCCCTCCGGCTCTCCGCTCTGTGCCCACGACTCGAGGGTGCGCGCCACCGTCGTCCCCGCCGCGACGACCCTCTGCGCGCCGTTTATGATCCGGCCCGCTCTGTGCGGGACGGCGTAGCTCTCGGCGTGCATCCTGTGGTCTTCGAGCTTGTCGGCCCGGACGGGGGCAAAGGTCCCCGTGCCAACGTGCAACGTGACCCGCGCGATCCGGGCCCCCGCCCTTTCGGCCCCCTCCAGCACCCCGTCGGTGAAATGGAACCCCGCCGTAGGCGCCGCAGCCGAGCCGGGGTTGCGAGCATAGACCGTCTGGTACGCCTCCTCGGCCTCGGCACTCGCTCGGATGTACGGCGGCAGCGGCATCCGTCCGCTCCGTTCCATCGTCCCTCGCAAATTCTCTCCCGCGACCCTCCAGCGGCCCTCGCCCAGATGCTCCACCAGCTCGAGCTCGTCTCCTCCCACAAAGAGCGCCATCCCAGGCCTGAGACGTTTGCTCGGGCGGGCGAGAACCTCCCAGGGGCCGCCGAGGTCCCGCAGGAAGAGCATCTCGACCTCGCCGCCGCCAGGTCTGCGCCCGAGAACTCGTGCCGGAAGAACCTTCGTCTCGTTCAGAACGAGGGCGTCGCCGGGGCGAACAAACCGTGGGAGGCTGCGAAAGACGTGGTGGGCTATCGTGCCGGCCCAGGCGTCCACGACCATGAGGCGTGAGGAGTCGCGCGGGTCGGCTGGTCTCTGGGCGATCAGGGCCTCCGGCAGCTCGTAGTCGAGCTCTGAGGTCAGCACCGCCTTAGCGCCGGAGGAAGAGATTCAGGAGGATAGTGCCCACTATGGAGAGCAGGATCATGAGCCCTATCGGGAAGTAGACCGTAAGGTCGCCGCGCCTCAGGACGAGGTCGCCGGGGAGCCGGTCGAGCCCGAGGCGCCAGAGCAGCAAGAAGAGGGCGCCGAGCACGAGCAGCACTACCGCCACGCCGATAAACAGCTTGCCTAAACCCTCCAGGTTCATGACCATATTCTATGGGCCGGCCCGCTGATGTCCAAGAAGCCTCGCCGGTAGGCCCCGGCCCGCAGCTAAGAGGCTCGCGCAATCCGCGCGTCGGTTCTCCCCGTGCCCCGCTATCGGCAGCTCGATAGACCAGGGCGGAAACAACCTCTGGGACATGCAGGTGTGCCGCGGGAACTCGCCTAGTCGTAGTGCTCGAAGCGTGGCCAGGCTTCCTCGAAGGACATCCTCGGCTCCCGGCACACGTAGACGGGAAGGTTGTCCTCGTCGGGCATGCAGTAGTTGCACCTGACCGTATCGACCTGCCGGACCTCACCAAAGACCCCTCGCAAGGTCTCGGAGGGGACCCCGATGCTTATGACGACCTCGCCGCTACAACCACGCGGCCCCCAGATAAAGTAGCTGTTGTGGCCGCTTATGGCCCGCGGGAGCCCAAACCCGGGGCCGAAGAAGTCAACAGCCCCCGCCTCCCCGTAGTTGCCGGCAAGGATACAGGCGCTTTCCCTCTCCTCTAGCGGTAGTGACCTGTAGACGCCGGCGATCGTCGCGACCATGTTCTCCCAGCCGAACCTGTCGGCGAAGTTCTGGGGGAGCTGACCTACCTCCCGGGTCTCGACCTGCACCCCAGCGTCCCCACCGGCTGCGCCCGTGACCCTGGCAAGCGTCTCTACCGGGAGCACAGGCAGGACCGTAATCGGGGCGACTACTATCCCCGAGATGGCGAGCACGGCTACGTAGGCGGGCTTCGGCCAGTTCCAGTTGCGTCGCGCGAGAAAGCGCTCGAATACCACCGCGCCCGCCGCAAAGAGCATCGGGTACGCCGGGGCAAGAAAGTAGAAGCGGGCGTTCTGGACCATGAACACGACGAAGAGGATGACGTAGATCCAGCCCAGGGTGCGATAGGGACGGCCATCCCTCGAAAACAGGTAATAGATCAGCCCGGCCAGCCAGAGCGGCAGCGTCGGCGGCTGCATCGTCACGATCTGCTCCACCAGGAACTCGAGCGGCGACGCTTCGTCTATCTTCTCCCCGTAGTTCGCC
>DASTQK010000262.1:0-3858 GCA_035761765.1 Rubrobacteraceae bacterium | reverse complement strand
GTCGTTCGCGGGAAGGCATCCATGACGCGCTGGCTGGTCCGCGCCAGGACCGGGTAGCGCAGCATAAAGCGCCAGATGTTCTTGTGCAGCCGGTCGAGGTCGGCGACTTTCTTCACGCCGACCTCCTTCATGTAGTCCGAGACGCGCAGCTCGAACCGGCCGGGATAATGGTGCTCTATGGCCTCGGCCATGGCGCGCGCGACCGCCATGTGCCCGCCCCCGGCGGCGATGGTGGCGAAGAGGATCCGGGGTCTGCGCTCGGCTGCGTTCATCGGGATTTCATACTAAGCCACCCGGCCTGCCCGTACCAAGTAGCGGTGCGCTCCAGGCCCTCTACTAAGGGGATCCTCGCCCTCCACCCGAGCGCCTTCTCGGTCTCCGACACGTCGCAGGTCCAGGCGTTTAGCGCCAGGTCTCGCGCCCGGCGCTCGTCAAAGAGCGGGACCGCCGAGAACGGCCTGGCCGACCACTCCACGGCCCGCCCCGCCAGCACGAAGGCGGCCGCGGGCAGACGCACGGCGCGCACGGGCCGGCTGAAGACCTTCCAGAGCCCGGCGACCACGTCCGGCCAGCCGTAGCGACTATTCTCGGCCACCGGGAAGGGGCCGAAGCTGGCCGGCTCGCACGACGCCGCGAGGACGACGGCCCGGGCCGCGTCCTCCGCGTAGACCGGCTGCAGGGGGGCGGCGCCAGAGGGGACCGGCAGCCAGCCGGCACGGGCGAGCCTGAACAGCGGCAGGAGGTCGGTGTCCCTCGGGCCGTAGACGGCCGCCGGGCGCAGCACGACGGTCTCCATCCCGCCGTCCAGGGCGCGGAGGTGTCTCTCGGCCTCGAGCTTGCTCCACCCGTAGTCGCTAGCGGGGTGGCCACGACCGTCCGGGCCGCGGGCGGCGAGGCTGCTTACCAAGACGAAGCGCCGCACACCCGCCCGGAACGCGGCGACGGCGAGCCTCCTGGCGCCACCAGCGTTGACCGCGTAGTAGTCCCTCGCGCGCTTCGCCCTGGTTATCCCCGCCGCGTGGACGACGGTGTCCACGTTCCGCACCGCCCTGGAGGTGTCCTCCGGATCACCGCTCACGTCGAGGAGGACGCGCTCGGCGTAGAGGTCGGAGATCCAGCGCTGATCACTCGAGGCGCGCGCGCCGATGCGCACCTCGTAGCCGGCTTCTGCGAAGGCCCGCGCGATGTGGCTGCCGACGAAGCCCGTCGCGCCGGTGATGAGCACCCGCTCGGGCACGGTCTACAGAGCTTTCTCGTAGATCCGGTACGTCTTGTAGTGCCTCGCGCCGCCAGCCTCGATGACATGGTTCATCGCCCGGTTATCCTCCAGCGTCCACGACGCCTCGCAGGCCCCGTAGCCTCTGGCCATCGCGCGCGCGTAGAGGTCGTGAATCATCAGCAGCTCCAGGCCCTTGTTGCGGTGCTCGGGCGCGACGCCGAGGATGGGCAAGCGCACCCGGTCCATGATCGTGTTGCGCCTCAGCAGGTGGAGGACGCCGAACGGGAGCAACCGCCCGCGCATCTTCTTGAAGACCTGGTTGGCATCGGGGATGAGGACGGTTATGCCTACAAGCTCGCCGTTCACCTCGGCGAGCGCGACAAGCTCGGGGTCCAGGATCATCTTGAAATCCCTGGCGAGCTGGTCGAACTCGGCCTCGGTGTACCTCACGAAGCCCCAGTTCCTCGCCCACGCCCTGTTGTAGAGGTCCTTGACGCGGGCGAGCTCCTCGTCCCAGCGCTTCATCTCCACAGAGCGGACCACCAGCGCCTTGTTGCGTACACGGACCCTCTCCGCGAGGCGCCCTATCTTCTTTACCTCCCAGTCGCGCTCGAAGGTCCAGGCGTACAGGTCCTTGACCTTGCGGTAGCCCGCCGCCTCGACGTAGCGCGGGTACTCTGGCGGGTTGTACGGCATCATCACGTAGGGGTCGGAGTCGAAGGCGTCGATGAGTATGCCAGCGCTGTGGTTCATGGACGGGTTGACCGGCCCGCGCACGGCCTCCCGTCCGAGCTCGCGCGCCCGCCCTTCGACGCTGGCGAACAGGGCTCCGGCGGCCTCCTCGTCCTTCGCTTCGAAGAAGCCGAAAAAGAGCAGGTTATCGCCGTGGGTCTCGTTGTGGTTGTCGTCGTCTATGGCGGCGACGCGCCCGACGACCTCACCGACCCTGTAGGCGACAAAGAGGTTCATCCGCGCGTGCTCGAAAAAGGGGTTCTTGCGCGGGTCGAACTGCTCCCGCTCGACCATGAGCAGCGGCGGGACCCAGTGAGGGTCGTCGCGGTACCTGATGAACGGATACCGGATAAAGCGCCGAATGTCGGCGCGGGACCCGGCTGCCCGGACTTCCGTGGTTCCCACGCCGCTCGAAAAGACCTTCCCTAGCCGATCACACCCAGGCCCTTGCCGACGGCGGCGAAGGCTTCGAGCAGGCGCCCGATCTGCTCCGGGGTGTGGTTGGCGTTGACGCTGGTGCGGATGATGCTCTGCCCGGCGGGCACGCCGGGGGGCAGCGCGGGGGTCGTGAAGATGCCCGCTTCCCACAGTCCCTTCCAGAACATCGCGGTGAGCTCGTCCGGCCCTATGAAGACGGGCACGATCTGGGTCTGCGACCCCAGAGTGTCGAAGCCTAGCGCGGAGATGCCTCCCCGCAACTGCTCGGCGTTGCGGGCGAGCCTCTCGCGGTGCTCGGGCTCGGTCTCCATGATATCGAGCGCCTGGAGTGCGACCGCGACCTGCATCGCGGGTAGCGCCGCGGTGAAGATAAACGGACGCCCGTGGTGCTTGACGTAGTTGATGACCGACCTCGGGCCCGTCACGAACCCGCCCACGGAGGCGAAGGACTTGGAGAAGGTCCCGATGATGAGGTCTACCTCGTCCTCGAGGCCGAAGTGCTCGGGGGTGCCCCGACCACTCTCGCCGAGCACGCCCGTCGCGTGCGCGTCATCCACCACGACACGCGCCCCATAGCGGCGCGCCAACTCCACGATGCCCGGCAGATCGGCGATGTGGCCGCTCATCGAGAAGACGCCGTCGGTGACGATCATGCGCCCGCCAGGCCTGCCCGCGTCCCTGGCGAGTAGCCGTTCCAGGTCATCGAGGTCGTTGTGCCGGTACTTGCGCAGCGTCCCGAACGAGAGCCTTGCCCCATCGTAGAGGCTGGCGTGGTTCTCGCGGTCGAGGTAGAGGATGTCCTGGCGGCCGGTCATGGCGCTCAGGACCGCCAGCATCCCGAGGAAGCCCGTGCTGAAGGTCAGCGCGGCCTCGTCTCTGAAGAACCCGGCCAGGCGCCGCTCCAGCTCCTCGTGCAGCTCGAGCGTGCCGGTAAGGTAGCGAGAACCGGTGCAGCTCGTCCCGTAACGGTCGAAGACCGCGGTGGCCGCCTTCTCCAGGCGCGGGTCCTGGGTCAGCCCGAGGTAGTCGTTCGAGCCGGTAATGATCATCTCCCGCCCGCCCACCATGACGGTGCCGCCGTGCTGCTCGGAGATAGGCTTGAAGTAGGGGTAGATCCCAGCCTCGATCGCCTCGTCGGCGCGGGTGAAGCCGAAGGCTTTGCCGAAGATGTCGTCAGTGCGGACCGCGATATCCTCCGGCGCGAGACCTTTCATGGTGTGGTTAAGGTTCGTGTGATCCGACAAGCCAGCCCTCCACAAAGCTAGACAGAAGTCTCATAAAGGCTACCCGAGGTGTGCGTCACCACAAAACTATAGAACACGTATCAAGAAGATACTAGGAAGCGACTGATCTCAGCTCCAGCGCGGCGTTATGACGTCGTCTACCTGCAAGAACAGGAAGTGGTCGAAGTAGTAGTGGATGAGTAGCGCCGAGAGCACCACAGAGTAGAACGCGAAGTAGTGCTGCTC
>DASTQK010000261.1:0-7235 GCA_035761765.1 Rubrobacteraceae bacterium | reverse complement strand
TGACGGTGACGGCCTTGGTTCCTCCTCCACCGCCCCCGTTGCCGCCCTGCTCGCCGCCGAAGATGTTGGCGCAACCTGCGGTGCCCAGCAGGGCGGCCCCGGCCAGGCCGGTGCCCCCGATCTTGAGGAAGTCTTTTCGGGTGATCCTGGTCGCACCCGGCGTCTCCCCCATCCCCAATCTCACGATCCTGGCCCTCACAGACCCTCCTTTCTCATCCCGCAAAGCAGCCCCGTGCCGTCTCCCGTGTACGGGCTCCTGATAACGCCGACTAACGCGCAGCGCCCTCCCGGAGGAAGCTCGGTATTAGCACGAAGCTCTCCGGGAAGATCGCCACCGCTGCACCGAAGGTTCCACGCTTTCTAGGTAAGGATTATTTGATCGCACTGTAACCGAGGCCACGAAAGCGTGTCAAGGATGCATCCCCTTGCCAGAGCCGGCCTTGCCCCGCCATATTATTTGCCGCGCAAGGGCGCAGCAGTCCGGTTTCACGTCAGAGGGAGCGCGGGCTCAGGCGTCGCGCCGGTCCCCGACGTAGGCTTCGTAGGAGGTATAGCTCGGGGACCTTCGGCGGGGGACGAGAGCCAGGAGGCAGGCCCCGGTACCGAAGAGGGCGAGGCCATAGATCAGGAGCCCGCCGAGCACCGGGATCAGGTACGCCGCGGCGAGGATGAGGGCGCCTACCGCAGCGGCCATGGCGTTGCCCACGTGGTAGCGACCGGTAGCGAACACCACCCTCCTCCCCACGAAGTAGGCGGCCACGAGCGCCCCGAAGAAGACGAGCGCCAGGTAAGCCGGGGCAAGGAGCAACAGGAGTGGGATCCCGATAATGGAGACCGCCAGCACCACGCAGAGCACCACGACCACCGGCACGGAGGCCACCCCGAAGAGCAATGACATCGCGGGAGATTCCTCGGCCTGGCGCGCCGCGGCTGAGAGCTGCCGTGGGGCCAGGACGACGGCCAGGACGCTGCACGCCGCGAACACCGCTGCCGCGAACATCCACCCGACGACGTCGAGTATCCCGAACCCGCCCCAGCCGTAATCTACGTCTGGTCTCATGTCGCCTGCCACCACGGGCCCCTCCACCGCGGCTCTGTTACCGCTGAACTCCCCGCTCCCGTAGTGGAGATCGCCGCTCACCCGGGCTCCGGGTCCCAGCACCACGTCCCCGCGTCCTACCTCAACGTCGCCTTCTACGGGCGCGTCGATGTACACGTCCCCGAAGCCGGCGTCGATCTCTCCGCCGACGGGAGCGCGCACCGTGACGTCCCCGAACCCCGCGTTTATGTCGCCCTCCACGCCCTCGCCGTCCACCTCGATGTCGCCGCGCGCGGACTTGACATCGCCTTCGACAACGCCCTCCACCACGACGTCTCCGACCGCGGTCGAGACCTCGGGCTCGCTCTGCCCCGGCTCGACTACCACGTCCCCCCAGGCTCTGTTCTCGAAGGCGTAGGCGGGGAGCGGCGCGAGGATGACAATCGCCAAGACGGCGACCACGAAGGTGAGCAAAAGACGCAAGAGCCTTGGAGGCAGGACCGGCGAAACCGGGAGGCTCATGCCTCTCGGGAGCGGCGCCTGGTCATCCACAGTAGCGCCGCCGCCAGACAGAGATCTAGCAGCGCGCCCACCACGAGGGCGGCGAGAAGTATCGGGCCCGCGGCCTCCACGGTTGTACGGGCCAGGTCGGCGAACCCCGAGACCACGCCCCAGAAGACGCCCAGGGTGTTCACGACGAAGACCAGGGGGTTGGCACCGTCGAGGCTCAGAGCGAGCGACGCGGCGAGCAGCAGGATCAGGGCCGTAGACGCCCACAGAAGGCGGGCCTTCAAAGGCCGGGTAGGCAACGCCATCGCGACCATCGGACAGACAGAGCGCGACCGCGGGTTCGCAAGGTCGGTCGAGCGCAGGAGCGCATTGATCTCCAGCTCTTTCTCGTAGATCTCGTGGCATTCCGGACACTCGTCCAGGTGCAACCGGGCCTCGCGCGCCCGCTCGGCGCCCAGAGCGCCGTCGGCGAGCTCGAAGATGGTCTCCGGGTCGCAGCGTCGCCGGACGCTCATCCCCGATCTCCCACCTCTTCGAGTCTCTCGGCCATCATGTTCCTGGCGCGGAAGAGCCGGCTCTTTACCGCGGGGATCGTGATGTCGAGTACCTCGGCTATCTCGGCGTAGGAGAGTCCCTCGGAGTAGCGCAGGATCAGGGGCACACCGTAGGTCTCTGGAAGGGTCGCCACCGCCTCCTGGACACTCCTGGAGCGGTCGGCGTCGAGGGCCTCGGCCTCGGGTCCCCTGCCTGCCCCGGCGTGCGTCTCCGGGTTGAACTCGACGATCTCCCTGCGGCGCCTCAGGGTGTCCACGCCGAGGTTGTTGGCTATGGCGAGCAGCCACGTCTTGAAGCGGTAGTCCGGGTTGAAGGTCTCCAGCCGGTCGTAGGCACGCAGGAAGGTCTCCTGTACCAGGTCCTCGACGGAGATCTCGCGCCGCGCGTAGGGGTAGAGCACACGACCCACGAGACGCTCGTAGCGCCGCACCAGCTCCTCGTAGGAGCGCACGTCGCCCTTGAGGGTCCGCGCCACAAGCTCGTTGTCGTCCAGCGTCTCGCGCCGGACCGACAGGCCTCCGAGTCTCTCCCGCCAACCGCCTAGTGTCACCGCAGACGCGTGCTCCATACCATAACGAGTATACGCTCCTCGCCCCCGAAAGGTTTCGGGAGAGCGGAAGCCCGGATAACCTAGCCTGCCCCTTCGGCGCGCCCGTCGACCACGGCCCGCTGCCGCCGCAGGAGAGCATAAAGCACCGCGAGTACACCGCCCAAGGCTACGAGGGCGTTCGCCGGACCGACGTCGCGAGGCTCCGGTGCGCCCTGTATGCCCAGTGTCTCACCGACGGCCTCGCCGGAGTAGACCCGGATCAGGGACACCCCGCCTCTCTCGTACTCGTAGAGTGGCTGCTTCTGCTCGAGCGCCAGCATCTGGTCGGTGTAGATGGACTGGCGCGGCAGGAAGAGGAAGTAGGAGTCTTCGCGCGGCTTCTCATCCATGGGAGGCCCCTCGGGCGCAATGGGCGCGAGGTATGCCGGGCGCAAGTCATCCCTGAGCTCGCCGATACGGCGGTAGCTCTCGAGCACCGGGTGGGTGCCCGCCTGCGCATAGACCGTAGCTCCTTCGGGCGCGACCTCGCTCAACCACCCGACGGCCGGCCTGTAGGTGTCGGCGAGGTAGGTAGTCTCGAAGCCCAAGGAGCGAGCGCCGGGCACCAGGCCGACCGCCTCGCCATAGTACTCGAGCGAGTTCGCTGTCCCGGTCCACAGGATGCCGGGCAGCGAGAGCGCAGCGTAGGCCGCCAGCGTGAGAGCCGGCTGCACGCGGAGCCTGCTAGCAAGCCAGCCGACGCCGACGCCGGCGCAGATTGCCCACAGCGGGAAGGCGGCCAGAAACTGCCGGGGACCGCCGTAGATCGGGACGAGCCCCGATCCTGCTACCCCGACGACGAGGATGAGGTTGAGCATGACCCACCCCGCCGCCGGGTTTCGTGCCTCCGCGAAGAGCCGGACGAACCCGAAGAGCCCCGCGACCGCTATCGCGAGGGGCACTAGCACGATAAGGGCGACGAGCGGGTAGTGGAAGGGCGCCCCGGCCCACCACTGCCCGAGGTAGTACGTAAAGCGCTCGTCCTGCAAGCCAGCCGTCCACGTCAGGAACTCCCACGTCCTCCCCACCGGCTCCCGCCAGAGCCACGGCCAGAGGGCGAAGAAGGTCACGGCCCCTACGAGGGAGCACGCCGCCACGCGCACGAGGGTACTCCGGTGCCGGCTGTAGACGGCCCACCAGAGTAGCGCCGCGGGTAGCAGCGTGAAAACGTTGAGCTTCGTCGCGAAGGCCAGCCCGAGCACCACACCGGCCAGGAGCGTCGGTCCCCGGCCACCGTGGACGAGCATCCGGTAGAGCGCTACCGCCGCGAGCAGGTACATCGAGGCGACCGCTCCATCGAGCTGTCCGAGACGGGCAAAGCCAAAGAGCACCGGGATGAGCGGCAGGCTCAGGGCGGTTCCCCAGGCAGCCACCCCACCGATGCTCCCGCGAACGAAACGGAACGCGACGTAGGTGGAGAGTAGGAACAGGGCGTAGGAGCCCATCCGGTAGGCGTCGCCAAGAGTCCCGAGGTCGTCCGTCCCGAAGAGGAGCGCGGCGACGCCGGCGAAGAGCCCGCCCCACAGCTTGAAGAAAGGCGGCGCCTCGTGGCTTTGCTCCCAGTAGCGGTCTATGGAGGACCACCACTCGGAGGGTTCAGCCACGATGTGCCCGAACCAGGAGAGGTAGGAGTAGGAAGAGGTGAAGTAGTTGGGCTCGTCCCAGGTTATGCCGATCTGGTGCACGGTCAGCAACCCGGCGAGCAAGAGCACCGCGAGGTAGCCGAGAAAGAGGCGGTGCTCGGCGCCGCCGATTCTCGCGTCGTCTGCCTCCTTTTTCACGGGCCTATTCTAGACCCGGTGGGGATTGATGGCGCTCGGCGGGACATTCGCCGGGGCGCAGTCTAGAGCCGCACCTGGCCGTCCACGGAGAGGCCGGAGGGACCGGAGGCACGCTTGGCGAGAGCATCGCGGTCGAGGATCGCGACACGGCGGCTGCGGCTCTCGATAACGCCGTCGCGCTGGAGCTCGCCCATCACCTTCGAGACGGCCTCGCGGGTAGAGGCGATCATGTTCGCCAGCTCCTGGTGCGTGAGGCGCACGCCTATGATCACCTCCGTCTCTCCGTCCTCGCCGAAGCGCTCGCCGAGATTCCAGAGGAGCGTCGCCAGGCGGGTCGAGACCTCTCTGTGCAAAAGGCTCTCTATGACCTCGTCCGATTGCCTGAGGCGCTCGGAGAGCGAGGAGAACAGCTTGAGGGCGAACTCGGGATCGCTCTTTATGACGCGCTCCAGGGCGGCCTTCCGGATGCCCGCAACGCTTGCCTCGGTCACCGCCTCGGCGAAGACGTCCTGCCAGCGTCCCTCGACCAGGCTCAGCTTGCCGAAGACGCCACCATCCTTGAGGAGAGCTGTGGTCGCCTCCTTGTAGTCGCCGTAGATCTTGTACAGGCGCACCGTACCGGAGAGGAGGAAGTAGAGCTGGTCGTCAGGATCGCCGGGGGTGAAGATCGTGTCCTTTGGCGCGAAACGGCGCTCGACCGCCCTGAGGCCGGCGCGCTCGAAATCGTCGAGCTCGAACCCAGCAGGCGCGCTGGTGGTGGCGAAACCCCCGGTGTTGTGGCTGGCAAGCATCTGACCTCTCTAGCGAAGCTCCATTATTACCACGGACCGTCCGAGTTACGTGCTCTCGGCTCGTGCCCTCAGGCGGCCGACCGGCGCCAGCGAAGCTCTACGCCCTCGCGCTTGGCCACGAAGAGGAGGTCGTCGCGCAGCGCGCTTATGTCCTTGTCGTAGAGGGTAACCACGCAGAAACTGCTGTTGCGGTAGGCCCAGGCGAAGGGCGCCAGGTCTCCGACCACCGAAGCCTCGGAGGCCATCCCCCAACCGTCATCGAGCTCGAGCCGGCGCTCCGCGAGGTCCAGGCTTATCCGCCAGCCCTCATCGGTCGAGAGCTCGAAGTATCCAGGGAGCCTCCCCGAAGGGATCATGCCGCCCTGGAGATCCCTCGCGAAGGCCCTCTTGTGGGCCTCGACCCCGGAGAGGTACTCGGTGTCGTCGACCAGCCGCGGCGGTGCCGGTACGTAGGTACGACCCTCCGTGACCAGAACTCCCTCCGGCGCATAGAACCCGACGAACGGGACCGGCGAGCGCCAGAGATGCTGTATCACCCCGAGCGCGACGTTGCGCCTCCCGCGCGGGTCCCCGACAGACTCGGCGTAGCGCGTCCCGGCCAGTCGCATGTGCCGCGGCTCCCAAGGGTGCGGCTCCCCCACCGTACGTAGCCTGCGGCGTCTCTTGGTTATCCGACGTACCTGTTCCACGACGCGCGTATTCTACAACCTACAAATCCGTGGCGCTCCCACGAAAAAGGCGGGGCATGCGCCCCGCCCCTCTCGCTCTGTCCCGTCTTCGCGGCTAGTTGCGGCTGAGCGCTAGCAGGTAAAGCAGCGTCAGCAGCGAGGTGAGCGCCGCCGCGATGTACGTAAAGGCAGCAGCAGAGAGAACCCGCTTGGTCCCGTCAGCCTCCCCGCGCGAGAGGATCCCGTAGCGCGTCAGCAGCCCGTAGGCGCGGGTGGAGGCGTTGATCTCTACCGGCAACGTCACCACGTGGAAGAGCAGTATCCCGGCGAACGCGATCACGGCGAGCTGGATGAAGAGCTGGCCCGTCGCCGTCCCCACGCCCATGATGATGGCCAGGAAGAACAGCGGGAACCACAGCTGCCCCGCGAAGCTAACGATCGGGAACAGGCCGGCCCTGAGCTTCATGGGTACGTACCCGCTAGCGTCCTGGATGGCGTGCCCGACCTCGTGGGCCGCCACGCTGACACCCGCTATGGAGTTGCCCTGGAAGTTGCCCTCCGAGAGCCTGACTACCTTGTGCCTGGGGTCGTAGTGGTCTGTGAGTGTGCCCGCCACCGGCTCTACCTTCACGTTGGAGAGACCGTTGCGGTCCAGGATCATACGCGCCGTCTGCGCCCCGGTCAGGCCGCTGGCTGAAGGCTGCTTCGAATACTTCGAGTAGGCGCTCCGCACCCAGAGCGCAGCGGCCCCGGAGATGAGGGCACCCACGATCATCACTAACAGATAAGCGCCGAATCCCACTTAGTCCTCCTAACGAGACTAATCTACTGGCCATTATTCTACTACAGACGTATACGTCTGGATGGGTAGAACGTTTCCGAAAAGTCGTGAAAAAGCGGCGTTGGGAAAGGGGGGGACCTCGGTTATCTTTCCCGGGTGAGAAGATCCGCTGTGTACCGGAGGAGAAGGCTCGGGGCAATGCTGGTGGCCCTCGCCATGGCCTGCGCCCTCTACGCCGCAACCGCGGCCGACGCAGGCACGGATTCCATCCCATATACCGTGACCTCTGGAGACACTCTCTGGGAGATCGCAACAGAGAAATACCCGCCTTCCGAAGACCCGCGGACTACGGTCGAAGCCATCCGCCGGGAGAACGGCCTGGAAGGATACCTGATAACACCCGGCATGCGCCTGCAACTGCCTCGTTGAGGCGGCATCGAGCTTCAGGCTTTTTCTCGGCGCTAACGGAGCCAGGCTCACCCGAGGTCACTGCAGGTGGCAAGCGAACGGGGGCGCCCAGC
>DASTQK010000260.1:0-11976 GCA_035761765.1 Rubrobacteraceae bacterium | reverse complement strand
GGGCGCCAAATACGTGTGCTCGCCGCCTCTAAGAGAGGAGTAGAACCGCCCCGCCCTGTGGAACGGCCTGAGGTTCGGGGACTTGCAGATCTTCGGCTCAGACCACTGCTCCTTCAATTACGGGGGCCAGAAGGAGATGGGCCGCGATGACTTTACGAAGATACCGAACGGGCTGCCGGGCGCCGAGGAGCGGGCGATGACGCTCTGGACCCTGGGCGTGAGAGAGGGCCAGCTGACCGAGAACCAGTTCGTTGCGGTCCTCTCGACGAACCAGGCACGCATCTACGGAGCGTACCCGCGCAAGGGGGCCCTCGTTCCGGGCGCCGACGCAGATATCGTGCTCTGGGACCCGGAGCTCCGGACGACGGCGACGGTGGCAAACAGGCACTCCAACGTGGACTACACGCCGTACGAGGGAATGAGCTTCCACGGCGGCCCGGCGTCTGTGTACGTGCGGGGCAACCTCGTGTACAGGGACGGCGAGGTCGTGGGAGAGAGAGGCTCCGGGAGGTTCGTCGAGCGGAGCTTCGAGGCGGCGGACGTGGAGGTGAAGGTGTGAACCCGGAGGAGCTTCTGCGGAGGCACAGAGCGGTAGTCCCCGAGTGGATCGCGCTCTACTACGAGCGCCCGATGGAGCTCGTGCGCGGCGAGGGCTTCCGCGTGTGGGACTCCGAAGGCAACGAGTACCTGGACTTCTTCGGCGGGATCGTCACGACCATAAGCGGGCACAACGTGCCGGAGATCGTCGAGGCGGTAAGGGAGCAGGCAGGCAAGATCCTGCACTCCTCCACCCTCTACCTCATAGAGCATCAGGTGAAGCTCGCGGAGAAGCTGATATCGCTCTCCCCGATCTCCGGCGACCAGAAGGTCTTTTTCGTTAGCAGCGGCAGCGAGGCCAACGAGGCGGCGCTGCTCTTCGCCACGCAGCACAGGAGATCCAGCGAGGTCATCGCACTGCGCGGCTCCTACCACGGCGGCTCTTTCGGGACGATGGGGATCACGGGCCAGAACTCGTGGCGTCCTACGTCGCGCTCCGCCCTGGACATCACCTACGCGATGCCCCCGCACCACTCCTACTCCTCGCTCTACGGCACCTACGAAAAGGGTGACCCGCACTTCGCGCGCGCCTGCGCCGATGACCTCCGCAACGTCATCCAGACGGCCACCACGGGCCATGTGGCCGCCTTTATCGCAGAGCCCATACAGGGCGTCGGCGGGTTTATAGAGCTGCCACCCGAGTACATAGTAGGGGTCAAGGAGGTCCTGGACGAGAGTGGCATCCTGTACATCTCCGACGAGGTCCAGACCGCCTTCGGC
Organism: Rubrobacteraceae bacterium; assembly: GCA_035761765.1. Classification (GTDB taxonomy): domain Bacteria; phylum Actinomycetota; class Rubrobacteria; order Rubrobacterales; family Rubrobacteraceae; genus JALYGY01. The sequence continues at coordinate 10,659 of DASTQK010000260.1, read as the reverse complement.
AGGACCGGCAGCCACTTCTGGGGCATACAGGAATCGGGGGTGGAGCCCGACCTGATCACGATGGCCAAGGGCCTCGGCAACGGCCTCGCCATCGGCGCGGTGATGGGACGCGCTGAGGTCATAGATTCCATCTCTCCGAAGCTCCACATCTCGACCTTCGGCGGCAACCACGTAAGCGCCGCGGGCGCCCTTGCGAACCTGGAGTACGTCCTGAAGAACGACCTCCAGAAGAACGCCGACGAGGTCGGCGGCTACCTGAAGGACCGCCTGGTAAAGATGGCGCAAGAGAGTGCGGTCGTCGGCGAGGTACGCGGGCGGGGCCTGATGCTAGCCCTCGAGATGGTCGGTCCTGACGGCGAGCCGAACCCGTCCGCCGCGGTGCGCTTTCTGCAATCGAGCCGGGAGCGGGGAGTCCTCGTTGGCAAGGGCGGCATAGACGCGAACGCGATCCGCATCTCGCCTCCGCTCACCATCACCCGCGAGGCCGCCGAGGAGGCGGCGAACGTCTTCGAGGAGGCGCTCGCGGAGGTCGCGGCACCGGAGAGGGTGGGCTGATGCAGACCCACGACGTGGACTCCAGCCGCGCCGTAGAAGAGCTGAAGGAGCTCGCCGACCTCACAGGTGGTACCGACGGCGCCCGCAGGGTGGCCTGGACGGACGAGTGGGTCAAGGCCCGCGACTGGCTAACAGATAAACTCTCCGAGATAGACGGCGTCGAGGTCGAGCGCGACGAGGCGGGTAACCTCTGGGCCACCGCCCCCGGCGACTCGGAGAGGGCCGTCCTGCTCGGCGGGCACATAGACTCCGTGCCCAACGGCGGCTGGCTCGACGGCGCCCTCAACACCGTCGCCGCGCTCGAGGTCATTCGGGTCCTCGCCCCGCAGCAACGCCCCGTTACGCTACGCCTCGTGGACTGGGCAGACGAAGAGGGAGCGAGGTTCGGGCGGAGCCTTCTGGGGTCCAGCGCCACCGCGAACGTCCTCGACCCGGACGGGGTGCGCGACCTGAAAGACAAGGACGGCGTAGCGCTCCCGGACGCTCTGGCCGAGCACGGCGTGGACCTCGACCGGATGAACGAGTCGAACAGGCAACTCGAGAACGCCGCCGCGTACCTCGAGCTGCACATCGAGCAGGGTCCCGTCCTCGAGCGCATGGACTACCCGCTCGGGGTGGTGCTCGGCACCTTCGGGGTAGAGCGGCACGCCGTCCGCTTCACAGGCCAGCACGCCCACTCCGGCTCGACGCCGATGGATGTCAGACGCGACGCGTTCATCGCGGCGGCCCGCTCGGCCATCGAGTTCCGCGACGATGCCGCGCGTCGCGACGACGTACGCGCCACGACCGGCTTCGTCAACGTGAGCCCTGCCATCGTCACGGCGTTCAACGGGTGGTGCGAGATGTCCCTCGACCAGCGGGCGCTCGACGCCGCCGTGCTGGCCAACATGCTCGACGTCGCACAGGCGGCGACGGAGCGTATCGCCCAGGAAGAGGGCGTCTCGGTCGAGTGGGAGAGGCTCTGGCGCATAGAGCCCATCCTCTTCGACGACGAGCTCATCGGGCTCGCCGAGGAGGCCGTAAACGAGGTCGCCGGCAAGTCACACCGGCTCCCCAGCGGTCCCCTGCACGACGCGGCCTCGATGGCCCCCCTCATGCCGACGGTCATGCTCTTCGTGAAGAGCTCGAGGGGATTGAGCCACACCAAAGAAGAGGACACGCCGGAAGAGGACCTCGAGCTCTCGGTGCGGGCTTTGCACCGGCTAGCGGTCAGGACGATGGAGTGGGCGAGGTAGCTATCGGCAGCGGCTCGGTGCCGACGATTCCAAACCGAGCCGGTAGCTGGAGCGAGACCGGAGTAGGGAACGGTAACTCAGGCGAGATCGAGTGGCGCCGGCCGAAGGGAGGCACGTGGAAGAGTTCAGGGACCTGGGGGTACGCGACGAGGCCCAGCTCGCGAGGATAAAGGCCGAGGTCAGCGCATCCAGCCTCTACAACGAAGACCTCGCGCCGACAGGCCCCGAAGAGCGGACGTGGACGACGTACAACATCGCAGCGCTCTGGATCGGGATGTCCGTCGTAATCACGACCTACCTCCTTGCCTCCGGCCTCATGGCCGCAGGGATGAACTGGTGGCAGGCGCTCCTGACCATCTCCCTGGGCAACATCATCGTCCTGATCCCGATGCTCCTGAACGCCCACGCCGGCACCAAATACGGCGTACCGTTCCCTGTCTTCGTGCGTGCCTCCTTCGGGGTGAGGGGCGCCAACTTCGCCGCCATAGCTCGCGCCCTCGTGGCCTGCGGCTGGTTCGGCATCCAGACCTGGCTCGGAGGGGCCGCTCTCGACGCCCTCGTCACCGCCGCCTGGGGCGGCTGGGCCGGCGTTCCCGGGCACACCTTTATAGCCTTCTTCGTATTCTGGGTGGTGCAGGTCGTGATCATCCTGACCGGCATCGAGGGCGTCAAGTGGTTCGAGTCCCTCGCAGCGCCGCTCCTGATCGGCGGTGGCATAGCCCTCCTTATCTGGGGCTTCGTCGCGGGTGGCGGCGTCGGCAACGTCTTCGCGACCTCGGCTGAGCTGCAGCAGGGGCAGGCGCCGTTCTGGGCGATCTTCTGGCCTTCCCTGGCGGCGAACGTCGGCTACTGGGTGACGCTCTCCTTGAACATCCCGGACTTCACCCGCTACGCGCAGAGCCAGCGCTCCCAGATCATCGGGCAGGCCATAGGGCTGCCCCTGACGATGAGCGCCTTCAGCTTCATCGGGATCGCGGTCACCGCGGCCACCATCGTGGTCTTCGGGGAGGCGATCTGGGACCCCGTCCAGCTCGTCACGCGCCTGACCGGCGACATCCCCGCCCTCCTGATCCTGGCTATGTTCGTGATCGCGATAGCCCAGATCTCGACGAACATGGCGGCGAACGTGGTCTCCCCTTCGTTCGACTTCTCGAACCTGGCGCCGAAGTACATCTCGTTCCGCACGGGCGGTATGATCACCGCCGTCATCGGCGTCCTCTCCTTCCCCTGGATACTCCTCGAGACCGCCGGCGCCTACGTCTTCACCTGGCTCGTGGGCTACGGCAGCCTCCTCGGGGCCATCGGGGCCGTCATGATCGCGGACTACTGGATAGTGCGGCGCCGCCAGCTGGATTTGGCCGACCTCTACAAGCACGAGGGCCGCTACGCTTACGCGGGCGGCTGGAACTGGCGGGCTATAGTAGCCGTCCTGGTCGGCGTCGTCCCCGTGCTCCCCGGCTTCATAAAGGCCGCCACGACCCCCGGCTTCGCCGGCGTCTTCGAGAACCCGACGTTTATCGAGGGGCTCTACAACTACGGTCTGTTCTTCACGTTCTTCGTCGCCGGGCTGACGTACCTGCTCCTGAACATGATCCCCGGCCTCGCACCACAGCCACGCCGGGAGCCGGAGACCACCTAGATAGATGCCGGATGCGACCACCCTCGCCCTCTTCGTCGCGGCAGCGCTCGCGTTGCTGCTCGTGCCCGGCCCCGCGGTCTTCTACGTCGTCGCCCGCAGCGTCGAAGGAGGCCGCATAACGGGCATCGTCTCCGTCCTCGGGATAGAGCTGGGCACGCTCGTACACGTGGTCTTCGCCGCGGTGGGGCTATCGGCGATCCTGGCCTCCTCGGCGACCGCCTTCGCGGTGGTGAAGTGGCTCGGCGCGGCGTATCTGGTCTGGCTCGGCCTCCAGCATATCCTGGCCCGCGAGAGTGATACCGAGACACCCCGGACCGGTGGAGAGAGGAGGCTCTCCCGCGTCTTCGCTCAGAGCGTGCTCGTGCAGGTCCTGAACCCCAAGGTCGCGCTCTTTTTCCTGGCGTTCCTGCCGCAGTTCGTGGATCCCTCGCGCGGCGCGGCCTGGACGCAGGTGATGGTCCTCGGCGCCACGCTCGCTTTTCTCGGGCTCTTCACCGACGGTCTCTACGCGCTGCTCGGCGGCACGGCGGGCAACTGGCTGAGACGGAAAAATGAAGGTGGGAGCTTCCGGCGGCTGCGGCGCTACGTACCCGGCGGCGTCTACATAGCCCTCGGCGCAGCGACCGCTGTCTCGGGCTCCGGGAAGGATTGAGGTGGACCCTGTGGATCGCTGGCTCGGCGCTTACAAGCGAGCCTGGGAGGACAGGGACCCCGTAGCGGCGGCGGACCTGTTCACCGCGGACGCGACCTACCACGAGACCCCCTTCGACGAACCGTTTAGGGGGCGTGATGGGATCTTCGAGTACTGGTCCGAGGTGCCGCGGACGCAGAGAGGCATCAGCTTTTCCTACGAGATCCTCGCCACGACGGAGAACGGGGGAGTGGCGCATTGGAGAGCGAGCTTCCTCAGGCTCCCGGCCGAAGATACCGTCGAGCTCGACGGTATCTTCGTGGTGAAGCTGGACGCGGACGGGCGCTGCACGGAGTTCCGCGAGTGGTGGCACAAGCAAGAGGAGAAAGCGAGCTAGCATGGACTTCGGCGTAACCCTGCAGACCGACCCGCCAGCCTGGCGCGTCGTCGAGCTGACCAAGCGGGCCGAGACCTTCGGCTTCACCCACGTCTGGACTTTCGACTCGCACATCCTCTGGCAGGAACCGTACGTCATCTACTCCCAGATCCTCTCCGCGACGGAGCGGATAACGGTCGGGCCGCTGGTCACGAACCCGGCAACGCGAGACCCTTCCGTTACGGCCTCCACCTTCGCCACCCTCAATGACATGTTCGGCAATCGCACGATCTGCGGCATCGGCCGTGGCGACTCGGCCCAGAGGGTGCTGGGGAGGAAACCGACCAGGCTCGCCGAGGTCGAAGAGGCGATGTACGTTATCAAGGAACTGGCGGAGGGCCGGGAGGTAGACTACGACGGCACGAAGGTCCGCATCCCTTGGGTCAGAGATGGCAAGCTCGACGTGTGGATGGCCGGGTACGGTCCGAAGGCGCTCAGCACCATTGGGCGCAAGGCAGACGGCTTCATCCTGCAGCTAGCGGACCCCGTGATCCTGGAGTGGACCATGCAGCACGTCCACGACGCTGCCGTGGAGGCCGGCCGCGACCCGAAGGAGGTAAGAGTCTGCGTAGCCGCCCCCGCCTACGTTGGAGAAGATATCGCCCACCAGCGCGAGCAGTGCCGGTGGTTCGGCGGGATGGTCGGCAACCACGTCGCCGACCTGGTCTCTCGCTACGGCGAGGACAGCGAGGTTCCGCACGCCCTGACCGACTACATAAGGGCGCGCGAGGGCTACGACTACAGCCACCACGGCAAAGCAGACAACCCCTCCACGAACTTCGTCCCGGACAACATCGTCGACCGCTTCTGCGTCCTCGGCACCGTCGAGGACCACGTTGAGAAACTCGATGAGTTGAAGAGCCTCGGCGTGGACCAGTTCAACATCTACCTCATGCATGACGCAATGGAAGAGACGCTGGATGCCTACGGCGAGGACATCATACCGGCCCTAGAGGCGAAGTAGGGCGTTCGGGGGCGCGAGCAGGTAGAGGTCGCCCGGCACGAAGATTCAGGAGAGCGAGATGCAGAGCGAGTCGCTGATACTCGACCCCACCCTCGCGCCGGACGGGCACAGGAAGATCGACTGGGCCGCCCGCCACTCGCCGGTCCTGAACCGGGTGCGCGGTACGTACCTGAAGGACGGAACCTTCGAGGGCCTCGGTGTCGGGGTAGCCCTCCCCATCGAAGCGAAGACCGCCTACCTGACGGTGGTGCTGGCCGAGGCCGGTGCGGATGTCGCCGTGGCGAGCCCCGGTCCTTTCTTCGTCCAGGACGATGTGGCCGCCGCTCTGGCCGAGCGGGGCGTGACCGTCTACGCCTCCTCCGAAAACCCGCCCGAGGAGGCCGACCGGGAAATGGAGAGGGTGCTGGACAGAGCGGCGAGTAGCCGCGAGGCAGTCCTCATAGACGACCGGGCCGGGCTAGTCAGGCTGGCGCACACTACCCGTCGTAACCTGGTGGGGAACGTACGCGGGGCGTCCGAGGAGACCACGAGCGGGGTCGCCAAGCTCAGGGCGATGGAGAGCGAAGGGATCCTGGAGTTCCCCGTCATCGCCGCCAACGACGCCAGGTGCAAGTACCGCTTCGACAACCGCTACGGGACGGGGCAGTCCACGATCACGGCGATAATGCAGAACACGAACCTGATGGTCGGCGGCAAGCGCGTCGTAGTGCTGGGCTACGGGTGGTGCGGCAAGGGGATAGCCCGCTACGCCGCAGGGCTGGGCGCCCGCGTGACGGTCTGTGAGATTGACCCGGTGCGCGGCCTAGAAGCCTACGCCGACGGCTTCGACGTGTTACCCGCGCTCGACGCAGCGGAGATAGGGGAGGTCTTCATAACGGCGACCGGGAGCTCAGACGTGCTCACCGCGCCCCACTTCGAGCGGATGCGAGACGGCGCCATCCTCGCCAACGCCGGCGGGGTGGACGTCGAGATAGACGTGGAGGGGCTGAGGAGCACCTCCTCCGAGGTGCGCGAGGTGCGGCGCAACGTCGAGGAGTTCACGACGGCTGATGGCCGGAAGCTGCACCTGATCGGGCGCGGCATGGTAGTCAACCTGACGGCCGGGGACGGGCATCCCGTGGAGATCATGGACCTGACGTTCGCGATCCAGGCCCTCTGCGCCCACCACCTGGCGAACAATCACGCCTCGATGGAGAATGGGGTCCACCTCCTGCCAAGCACGATAGACGACGAGGTCGCCCGCATGAAGCTCGACGCCGTTGGTATGGGCGTGGACGCCCTGACGCCCGAGCAGGAGAGCTTCCTTGCGGGCTGGCGCGAGTAGAGACGAGCCGGCGTCTCTAGAGCGGTTTGCGAAGAGGCTGCGCCCTCCGCTCTAGTCCTCGACCTTGACGTAGTAGCCTTCGCTTGGCGGGGCGTAGATGAAGCCGGCGTTCCGCGAGCCGAGGGCGGTGTTGACGATGACCGCGCCCCCGTGGTAATCGAGCACCTCCGAGGTGTCGGTGAACTCCACCGAGACGATGTCGTAGCCCGCGTGGCGGGCCTTGATATCTCGGGTGATTAGCGTGAGCTCCTCCAGACCGCGTGAGCGGGTGTCCACGAGGAGCCGCGCGGATCGAGTCCCTGCGCCGCTATCCAGCGTCTTCTCCACTACCTCGTAGGCGGGCACGGCCTCGGGCCGCTCGAAGCTGCCTACCCGGATCCCGGCCAGCTGCCTCGAGGCGCTGCGCTGGGCCTCCTCGAAGACCCCGGGCGCGGGACGCACCTCGGGCGTCGCCAGAACGGCGACCGGCTCCTCTCCTGCCCTCCACACCACAACGGCGGCGAGGCAGAGGAGAACAACCGCTCCGAGGACGTGGGTCCTCGCGATGGGCGGCGCCCGGAGGATGGATCTCTTGTCTATCCGGAGAAGAAGCCGGTGGTGTCCCAGATCAGGAACAGACCCTGGCTTGTCGGGTCGTGGGAGACGCTGATGAGCTTCCAGCTGTGCCTGGCGTTCTCGTTGATGGCGTCCTGCAACGCCGCCAGCGAGGCGCCCTCACCGCCGGGAAGCGGGACGTACTCGGCGTGGTAACGCTCGGCCTCCGGTACGCCGTCGGCTTCTCTCTCTCGCTCCGCCATAACAACCCTCCCTTTCCGTGAGCGGTCAGCCTGAATGATAGCGTCTCCTGGCGCTATCCGCGCGAACCCGGGATGGCGGACCTCGTTGTGAACGGTTAAGCTATACGGCTTGCGGGAAGTATTAGAATATAGACTATTGCAGATTTGTATATAAGAGGAGTATTTGAGATGTCAGAGACGTACGACGTGGTAATCGTGGGCTCCGGCCCGGCGGGGTACACGGCGGCTCTGTACGCCGCGCGCGCCAACCTCGACGTGCTGATGTTCCAGGGCTTCGAGGTCGGGGGACAGCTCATGCTCACCTCGGACGTGGAGAATTATCCCGGATACCGCGACGGCGTGATGGGCCCTGAGATGATGGACGACTTCGAGGCTCAGGCCGCTCGCTTCGGGGCGAAGATGCGCCCCGAGAACGTAGAGACGGTGGATCTCTCCGAGCGTCCGTTCAAGCTATGGGCCGAGGGCGAGCAGGAGCCCGTTCTCGCCAGAGCGGTCGTCATCGCCACCGGGGCCAAGGCCAAGTGGCTCGGGCTCCCGGGTGAGCAACGCCTCATGGGCCGCGGCGTGAGCGGCTGCGCCACCTGCGACGGGTTCTTCTTCAAGGACAAGCGGGTCGCGGTCGTCGGCGGCGGTGACACGGCTATGGAGGAGGCGCTCTTCCTCACCAAGTTCGCCGCCGAGGTGCTCCTCATCCACCGCCGCGACGAGTTCCGGGCCTCCAAGATCATGCTCCAGAGGGCACGCAACAACCCCAAGATCACCTTCCTCACCGACACGGTTGTCGAGGATGTTCTTGGCGAGGAGGGCGTCGAGGGGATAAAGGTCAGGAACACCAAGACCGGCGAGGAGCGCGCTATCGAGGTTGACGGCTTCTTCGCGGCGATAGGCCACGCGCCCGCGACCGGCCTCTTCGTGGACCAGGTCGAGATGGACGATGGCGGCTATGTCCTCCAGAAGGAGAACACCACGGCGACGAGCGTGCCGGGCGTGTTCTCAGCCGGCGACGTCTCGGACAAGCGCTACCGGCAGGCCGTCACCGCCGCCGGAGACGGCTGCCGCGCGGCCATAGACGCCGAGCGCTGGCTCGAGGAGCAGGGCGAGGCAGAAGGGGCCGAGGACCCCGGCGTCTGGACCGCCGAGAAGGATAGGGAAGAGAGCGCACCGGCCCGCACCGGCTAGCTCGAACCGCCAGATTACTTGCCGCTTCTCAGGTAGCCCTCGAACTCGTCCCAGGGGAGGCAGTTCAGGACGCTCTCCTTCTCGACCCACGCCCGGCGGGCCTGGGAGACGCCGAACTTCGCGAAGGCGAGGGCTGTCTCGTCGTGGGCGTCGGTGTCTATGGTGATGCGCACGCCCGCGTTTACCGCCTCCCTCATATAGGGGACCGAGAGGTCCAGGCGGTCCACGTAGGCGTTGTGCTCCAGGGCTGTGTTCGTCGCTGCGGCCTCTCTGATGATGCGCGAGACGTCCACCTCGTAGGGGTCGCGGCGGTTCAGCAGGCGGCCCGTGGGGTGGCCGATAGTGCGCACGTGGGGGTTGTTCATCGCCCGGATGATACGCTCGGTCATCGCCTTCTCGCCGACGTTAAACGAGGTGTGTACCGAGGCGACGACGAAGTCCAGCTCGGCGAGGAGGCCGTCTTCGTAGTCGAGTGCTCCGTCCCTCAGGATGTCCACCTCCGAGCCGCAGAGGAGCTGGATCTCGTCGTACCTCTCATCGGCCTCCCTGACAGCCTCGATCTTCGCCATGAGGCGTTCGGGGGAGAGCCCGTTCGCCACGCGCAGGCTCTGCGAATGGTCGCAGAAGACGAGGTATTCGTAGCCGAGCGCGATCGCCGCCTCCGCCATGCTCTCGATAGTCCCCTTGCCGTCCGACCAGTTCGTGTGCACGTGCAGGTCTCCCCGCACGTCCCGGACCTCGATAAGGTCCGGCAACTCGCCTCTCTCGGCGGCCTCGATCTCCCCGGTGTCCTCCCGAAGCTCGGGCGGGATGTAAGGTAACCCGAGCCGTCCGTATAGCTCCTCCTCGGTGGCGACGGGCTCGTAGTTGCCCGTCCCTTCCTTCGCCAGACCGTACTCCGAGATGTTTATGCCCATCTTCACGGCCCGCTCGCGCAGGGCGATGTTGTGGGCCTGGCCGCCGGTGAAGTGGTGCAGAAGCGAGCCGAAGGCCTCGGGCTCGACGATCCGGAGGTCGATCTCGACCCCGCCGCTCTCGATAAAGACCTTCTTGGGCCCGTGGGCGAGGATCTCGTCCGCGAACGGCGCCCCGGCGAAGGCGTCGGCTAGAGCCCGCTGGTCGGTGCTCGCGGCTACGATGTCGAGGTCGCCGATGGTCTCCTTCTTGCGCCTGAGGGAGCCGGCGACCTCCGCCCTGACCGTGGATGGGTGAGAGCGCACGAAGGCCAGCATCTGCTCGCCCAGAGCCGTAGCCGTGTCCAGCAGCATGCGCCGCTCCTGGGCGTTGTACGTCTTCGCGGCGCGCAAGATCTTCTCCGCGCTCTTCTTGCCAAAGCCCTTGAGGGAGGAGATCTGACCCTCCTCCAGTTCCGCGAGTTCCTCGACGCTCTCGACGCCGAGCTCCTCCCAGAGGGTATGAACCGTGCGCGGCCCCACGCCGGGGAGGCGCGTCATCTCGACCAGACCGGACGGTATCTCGGCGAGGAGGTCGGCGAGGACCGGTGGGGTACGGTCCTCGGCGAGGTCGCGTATGACCTCCGCTATAGTCCCGCCCACGTGAGGCAGGACCCTGAGGTCTTCTACCTCGCTCACCGGGCGGCCTAAAGAGCCCACGGACTCGGCGGCGCGCTGGTAGCCCAGGACGCGGTAGTACGCTTCGCCTTTGATCTCCATGAGCGTCGCTATCGTCTCGAGGGCGCGGACTATCTCGCCGTTTCGCAACTCGCCTCCTTGCTCCTGAGAAAGGACCGGCCTTACGGGTAGTTTACCGCCCTTCGTGACGAATCCCCGTGTAGAATCGGCCACCATGCGGGCTCGAGCACACAGGCGGTCGCCCGATGTCTACCTCGAGACCGCCCGCCGCTTGGGCGCCGACCCCGCAGGCAGCGCCGACGTTGTC
>DASTQK010000259.1:0-5575 GCA_035761765.1 Rubrobacteraceae bacterium | reverse complement strand
GATAATTTTTGTCGGAATTAATGAAATTGGGTGTTCCAGAGTGCTACTTAATACCTATAATTGCTCTTTCCTGTGTCGTTGCGGGCATCGAGACCGGGGTCGACGCTGCCGTACCGGACGGCCTCCCGCAGAGCAGGAGGGCGAGAGCACGATCGCGGCGGTCGCCAGGGCTGTTATCGAGATGAGGGTACAGGGGGTAGAACAACTTACGAGATCGTCGCGTAGAGCATGAAAGCCAGCCCGAACGCCACGTCGATAAAGAGGTAGACGGAGTAAGGTCTCAGGTCGCCCAGAGGGGCGCGGCTACCTGAAGAGGTCTCTCTCGGGGGGCATGATCAGGGCACGTCCGGTGCCGGCGGCCCGCTCATAGGGGTAGCCGCGCACGATGGCGATAGGTATCCCTGTGGTTTTGCCCATGACCAGCTCGGCGGCTGCGGCGAGCTCGTCAGCTACGGCGAGGACGCTGGCTTCGAGGGGGAAGCCGTGGGGATCGGTCTTCCCCCGGTAGTCGGCGAGGGGCCTCATGCCGGCCACTCCTATGGCGACGTTGGTGATGCCGTCGCGCCAGGGTCTGCCGAACGAGTCGGAGACGATCACCGCGAGGTCCGACCCGACCCGCTGCGCGAGACGCTCGCGCAGCCTTGCGGACGACGCGTCGGGGTCCACGGGCAGGAGGCAGACTACCTCGTCTCCGGGGACGTTCGAGGCGTCCACGCCGGCGTTTGCGCAGACAAAGCCGTGATGGGTCTCGGAGATGATCAGGCCGCGGTCCATACGGACTATGCGGCGGCTCTCGCGCAGGACGACCTCGATCTGGCGCGGGTCTTTGCCGTAGCGGGCGGAGTAGGCCTTGGCGAGAGCCGACGGCTCGACCGTGCGCAGGTCTACAAGACGGCCCTCGGCCTTGCTGACTATCTTGTGGGTCACGACTACTATATCGTCCGCGTGCACGTCCGCCGCGTCGGCGACGAGCGCTGCCAGGTCGTCGCCGGGCCTGACCTCGGGGATGCCCTCGACCGCCAGCACCCTCACGGCCGCCGGACCTCCCTCTCTTCGAGTCGGGCGAGGTCACCTGCGGTGTCCAGGTCGAAGGCGAGGTGAGGGCGCTCGCAGATACGGACGTCGAGGCCACGCTCGCTGGCTGCCTCGAGGTGTGCCTCATAGCTCCCGACGCCGAAAGCGAACGGCAGCACATCCGGCGGCCTGAGCAGGAGGGCGTTCGTGCCGGCGCGTGCTTGATCGGGGGATATCACGACAGGAGTTGAGGCTTCTGCGTCAGTCTCCCCTAGCAGGTCCCGGACGTCGTCGGGTTCGAGCAGCGGCAAGTCGGCCGGGAGCACGAGGCACGCTGCGGCTCCCCGCTCCATCGCCCAGCTCCGTCCCTCCTCGAGGGCGGGATTCAGACCCCTGCTCTCCTGCCGGAGCGGCGTAGCGCCCCGCTCTTGTGCTTCTGCGAGCACGATCCGGTCGGGGCTCACGACGCCGACGTTCTCGACCCCCGCGCCGCGGAGCGCCGCGACGACCCGGCCCATCATGTAGAGGGTGAGACCGGCCCGGGCACCGGGGTCCAGTATCGGGGTGAGCCGGCTCTTGGTCTCCACAAGATGCTTCACCGGCACGACCGCGAAGACGCTCGTAGCTTCGCTCAAGGCGTCACCAACCCGGTGCCGAAATCCAGGACCTCGCGCGCAAGGCGCGCCCTGTCCGGAGCGTCGCGCATAACCGCAGCGGTCGCGAGCACACGCATCCCGAGAGCCTCGATCCTGTCGCCCTCAGCCTCGTCCACGCCGTCTATGACCATGCCGTCCACGAGCCCCTCATACATCCGGGCCACCCCGACAGGCGAGACCTCGACTCCGAGAGAGGCGAGCATCCTGTCCGCGGGTCCCTTGAGCGCACGTCCGCCGACGATGGGACTCACCGCGACGCTGGGCACGGGGGCTGAGGCGAGCGCCTCGTGCATCCCGGGGATGGCCAGGATCGGGCCGATGCTCACGACCGGGTTGGAGGGGCAGAGAACCACGAGGTCGGCTGCGGCCAGCGCCTCCTGCACGGCGTCCGTGGGCCTGGCGTCGCCTATGCCGCGCAACCACATCCCGAGCACCTCGTCCCTCTGCCCGCGGCGCACGAAGTACTCCTGGAACTCGAGCGGGCCGTCTGGGGTGTCAAGGACGCTCGCGACCGGCTCGTCGCACATGGGGAGGATAGCGCTCCCGATGCCAAGCGCCGTCGAGAGGTCCGCGATGATACGCGTCAGCGTCTCCCCGGCGTGCAGCCTCGCGGTGCGCAGGATGTGGGTCGCGAGATCCCTGTCGCCCAGCTTGAACCAGGTATCCTCGCCGTAGCGGGCGAGCATCTCCAGAGCGTCGAAGGACTCGCCCTCGATTCCCCAGCCTGTCTCGGGGTTGGCGATCCCGGCCAGGGTATACATGACGGTATCGAGGTCCGGGCAGACGTGCAATCCCCAGAGGTCGAAGTCGTCGGCGGTGTTCACGACCACCGAGAGCTCCCCCCGAGCGAGCACGGCCTCGAGGCCCGCGGCCAGCTTCGCACCGCCGACCCCGCCCGCGAGGGCGAGCACCTTCACGGTCCCGTCCCTCCAGACGCTGGCGAGCACCGCATCATGTGCCGCGCTGTAGAGCGTAGCTTGTGAGCGCGACGATGCTGAGGGCGTCGGTGATCCCACCGTCCAGCGCCATCTCCAGCGCCTCGCGCAGCGGGACGCGGCGGACCAGGATCTTCTCCGTGCCCTCGGGCCGAACCTTGCCGGGTGCGAGCCCGGTCGCGAGGAACCAGACCGCATACTCATCGGCCACGGAGTTCGAAAGGTAAGCCTCCCCGAGTCTGTGCCAGCTTCTAGCTTCCAGCCCGGTCTCCTCCTTGAGCTCGCGCTGGGCGGCGCGCAGGGGCTCCTCGCCCTCCGGGCAGCCGCCTTCCGGGATCTCCCACGAGTACATCTTTAGCGGGTAGCGGTACTGCCCGACGAGGTAGACGTGGTCGTCTTCGACGGCGAGGACTCCGACGGCAACGTTCTTGTAGTGCACGACGCCGTAGATGCCCGGCTCGCCGTCCGGGCGGAGCACCCGGTCCTCGCGCACCGAGATCCAGGGGTTCTCGTAGACCTGCCTGGACGAGACGGTCACCCACGGGTTGCTCGCGTTCTCCGGCGTCCATACCAAGGTGCTATCTTAATACCGTTTCGGTCGGCGTAAACTCCGGGACCAGAGCCCCGGTCGCCTCGATGCTCCAGTCAGGGTTCACCACAACCTTCAGGCGCAGCATCCAGTAGAGCCAGTGACGCTACTTCGCGGAGAGGACTTCGAGGATCTCTTCCGTGTCTTCGAAGTCCGTCACAGCTCGTGAGCCGCACTCTCCTCCGTTCGGTGCAGGCGATAGAGGCGAGCGTAGCTGCCGTTACTCTCCAAAAGTTCCTGGTGCGTACCCCGCTCGGTGATACGTCCTGCTTCCAGCACGACGATCCTGGTCGCGTTGCGGACGGTAAGGAGGTTGTGCGAGATAACGATAGTGGTGCGCCCTTCCATCAGACGCTGCAACGGGACCATCACGTTCTCGCTCGACCTCGCGTCGAGCCCCGTCGTCGGCTCGTCGAGGACGAGGACCGGGGCGTCCCGGATCATGGCGCGCGCTATGGCAAGCCGCTGCCTCTGCCCGTTGGAGAGGCGCTTCCCCTTCTGTCCGATCACGGTGTCGTACCCTTTGGGCAGCGCCTCTACGAATTCGTGGGCGTCGGCGGCTTTGGCAGCGGCGACGATCTCCTCCTCGCTCGCCCCGAGCTTACCGTAGGCGATGTTCTCGCGCACGGTCCCGCCAAAGACCAGAGTCTCCTGCAAGAGCACCGCGACGTTCTCCCTGAGCGAGTGGAGGTTCAGCTCGCGAAGGTCGTGGCCGGCGAGCCGGACGGCGCCGGCGTGGGGATCGAAGAAGCGCAAGAGCAGCTTTACGATCGTGGACTTCCCCGAACCGCTGGGGCCGACGAGCGCCAGTACCTCGCCGGGAGCGACCTCGAAGGAGACGTCAGTGAGCGCCTCTTTCTCGCTGTCCGGGTAGCTAAAGCTCACCGAGTCGAACTCTACGTGGCCACGCGCGCGAGCTAGCGAGATGGCCCCCTCTCGTTCCCTCACGGAGGGTTCCTCGTCGAGGAACTCGATGACCCTTTCGGCCCCGGCCGTGGCCTCGTAGAAGGTGTTTAGCGCCTCGCTTACGCCCTGAACCGGGCCGTAGAGCTGGCTCAGATAAACCAGGAAGACGAGCAAGCCGCCGATCGTGAGGCGGCCTTGGGAGAGCTCCCAGGTTCCCACGGCTATCACCACGCCAAAACCGGCCACCTGGATGACGTTGACGAGGGGCGAGGACAGAGCGTCGAGACGGGTCGCGGCCATATCGGCAGCGAAGCTCCCCTCGTTCTCCCGGCGAAAGCGGGAGACCTCGTTCTCCTGTCGGTTGTAGGCCTGCACCAGCGCGGCATTGGACAAGCTCTCCTCAGCCACCGCGCTTCTGGAGCCGGTGCGTCGTCGCTCCTCGCGGGTTGCACGTCTGATCTTCCGCGCGAAGTATCGAGCCGCGAGCAAGAACAGCGGGACAGCGAAGAGCGACACCAACGCCAGCCGCCACTGCAAATAGAAGAGTGCCCCGACAAAGAAGACGAACTGAAACAGGTAGGTTAGGAGTTCGCCGAACTCCCCGACCATGAGCTCTTCAATCTCCTCGGTGTCGTCAGAGATGCGCGTGAGCATGTCTCCGACGCTGCGCCGGTCGAAGAAGCTCAAGGAGAGATCTTGCAGGTGCCGGAAAAGATCGGTGCGCATCGAGACGATGAAACGTCCCCCCACCCAAGCCTCAGAATATTCCTTGCAAAAGCTCACGACCCCCTCGGCCAGCGTAAGCCCGAGGTACGCCAGCACCACCCACAAGAGGAGCCCGAAGTCCCGGGGCACCAGTACATCGTCCACGAGGATCTTGTACATCCAGAACGTGGCCGCCTGTAGCGCCGACCCCAGCACCGCGAAGAACAGTATCAGGGGCAGCCAGCGGCGGTAGGGACGCGCGTAGGGCCAGAAGCGCCTGAAGATCTCCCGCAGCTCAATCACGGGAGCAGCGGCTACGAAGCCGTCCCCTTCCTCCATCTCCGGCAGCAGAAGGCGAACTCTCCGCCTGAGTCTTGCTACGCTTTCTCGGACCACCATGTAATCCTATCCTACATGTTGGAAGGCCCCGCAACCAGCGGGACCTTCCCAGTACCTAACGCCGCTTGAAGTTAGCGGCGACAGCGGCGGCGTAAACGGTTCCGGCAACGCCTGCGCCGAATGGCACTGTCCCGGCGGCGACAGCGCCTCCTGCGCCTGAGACAACCTCGACGATTGTGTTCCTGATTCATTCCTTCACCCCCTTCCCTAGTTGCGCTCTTTTCCCATTCCGGCCAGCGAACCGGCTGCCTTCACTGCGGGACTAGTGCCCATAGTCCTAGCAAGCGGGGTTACGCTAGCCTGCATGGTAACGTTGAGTTTCGCACAGCTAGCATACAAGGCGCAAGTCCCCTTTGTGCTGGACAATACGC
>DASTQK010000258.1:0-2185 GCA_035761765.1 Rubrobacteraceae bacterium | reverse complement strand
GATGGTCGGAGTTCTGGAAGACGTGAGGCGCCACGCGACCCCGGCCCTCAAACGCGAAGGGGATATGGTCGTCGTAATCGGGAGCGGCTCCGAGGTGACGCTAGCCGGTTCCGAGTACCTGGAGATAGTCCATGGCAAGGTTGCCGGCAGGCCGCCCGAGCCGGATCTTCTCTCCGGCAAGAAGACTTCGGATCTCGTGCGGCGTCTCGTTGCGCGGGGGCTCGTGGACACAGCTCACGACGTCTCCGGAGGGGGCGGGCTCGTCGCGCTGGCGGAGATGGCGCTCGCTGGCGGGCTGGGTTTCGAGTACGACGAAGTCGAGCTGGAGCGCTTGATCTCCGGTCCGGGCGGGGGACGGGCCGACGTTGCCTTTTTCGGCGAAGGAGCCGGTGAGTTTATCGTCGCCGTGCCCCGGGAGCGGTGGTACGAGTTGCAGGATGCGCTGGCAGAGGTGCCGGGATATGGCCAGATCGGGACGGTCTGCGGGGACAGGTTCAAGATAGGCGGTCTCTTGGACGTGAGCTTGCAGGATCTCCGGGAAGCGTACGAGCGGGATCTCTTCGGCGCGCTCGGGGGAGCGGAGGTGGCTCATTGAGCCCGCCTCGACCCTCAACACGGGCAACATGACCGTCGCCGAGCTGGACAGGATCTGAGATCGGGAGGTTGAGTCTTTGAGCGAGGATCTCCGGGACAGCGGCAAGCCGAAGGAGGCGTGCGGGGTCTTTGGCCTGTATTCGCGCGAGCTGGAGGGGGAGCTAGCGCAGCGAACGTACTTTGGCCTCTACGCCCTGCAGCACCGCGGGCAGGAGTCGGCCGGCATAGCCGTCTCCGACGGCGAGCGGACGACGGTCGTGCGCGATATGGGCCTGGTCTCCCAGGTCTTCGACGAGAGGAGGCTCGCCTCGCTGGAGTGTGGTCACATAGCCCTCGGCCACGTCCGCTACTCGACGACGGGATCGGCTTCGTGGGAGAACGCCCAGCCCGAGTTCCACGGCCGCGGCGAGCTTAACGTGGCCGTCGCCCACAACGGAAACCTGGTGAACGCCGTGAGCCTGGGCGAGGAGTTGACGGCGGAGGGCTTCGAGTTCAACTCCACCTCGGATACGACGTTTATCGCGGCGGCGGCAGTGAAGGAGCTGGAGCAGGGCCGGTCTGTGGGCGAGGCGGTGCAGGCGGCGATGCGGCGCTTCGAGGGTGCCTACTCGGTGGCCATGGTCTTCCGCGACAAGCTGGTAACCTTCCGCGACCCGAACGGCTTCAGGCCGCTGTGCATCGGCGAGGTCGAGGGCGGCTACGCCGTCTCGAGCGAGACGTGCGGCCTCGACATCATCGGCGCTCGCTTCCTGCGGGAGGTTGCTCCGGGCGAGGTCGTCGTCATAGACGATTCGGGTCTGCACAGCTTCAAAGGCGAGAGCCCGCGCCCCGCTCTGTGCGTCTTCGAGTACGTGTACTTCGCCCGTCCCGACTCGCGCTTCGACGGGCGGGAGGTCGCGGGAGCGCGGGGGAGGATGGGTGAGCTGCTCGCCGAGGAAGCGCCGGCTGAAGCCGACGTCGTCATACCGGTGCCGGACTCGGGGATCTCGGCTGCCGTCGGGTATTCGAAACGGAGCGGCATACCCTATGCCGAGGGCCTCATAAAGAACCGCTACGTCGGGCGGACGTTCATCCAGCCGACGGATGGTATGCGCCAGCTCGGCCTGCGTCTCAAGCTCAACCCGCTCCCCTCGGTCATAGAGGGCAGGCGCGTCGTCGTCATAGACGACTCCATCGTGCGCGGGAACACGAGCCGCAAGCTGGTGAAACTCCTCTTCGATGCAGGAGCGACCGAGGTCCACTTCAGGGTCTCCTCGCCGCCGATCACGGGCCCCTGCTACTACGGTATAGACATGGATACCAAAGAGCAGCTCGTGGGCGCCAGCCACTCGGTTGAGGAGATCCGGGCTTACATCGGCGCTACGACCCTGGCCTACCTCTCGAATGAGGCGATGGTAGCCGCTACCGGCCAGCCCAAGGGTCGCCTGTGCCGCGCGTGCTTCGACGGGGACTACCCGATCCCCGGCTCCTCCGGGAAGTTCGCCCTGGAGAACCGTACCCCCTACGCAGGCGCGCGGAACGGATGACCGGGAGTCCCTACGAGGCCGCGGGCGTCTCCATAGAGCGCGGCGAGAGGGCCCATGCCCTGATG
>DASTQK010000257.1:0-3674 GCA_035761765.1 Rubrobacteraceae bacterium | reverse complement strand
GCGTATTTGCTGGCTGCGGGGCTCGTGGGTTTCGCGGACGACAGGTGGGGTGGGGCAAGCGAGCGGGGGTTCGCGGGTCACTTCGGGGCGTTGTCGCGGGGCACGGTGACGACCGGGCTACTCAAGGTCGTCGTGCTCGGTGGGGGGGCTGTGATGTTCGGCCTTCTATATTTTGGGGTGGGGTGGAAGGCGCTCTTCGCGGCGTTTGTGCTGGCGGGGTGCGCCAATCTGGCCAATCTGTTCGACGTACGGCCAGGGCGGGCGCTCAAGTTTGTCGGGGTGCCCGTCGTCGCATTATTCATCGTGGCGCCGCACGGGGCGGTGCTTGCGGTCGCGGGGGTAGTAGGCGGGGCCATCGCGCTATTTTATTTTGACCTGAGAGGGCGTATCATGCTCGGTGATGCGGGAGCCGCGATCTGGGGGGCTGTTCTGGGCTACCTCGCGGTGACGAGCGGGCCGGGTCTGGCCTGGTGGGTCGCCGGGGGGGCGATCGTCGGCCTCACCGCGGTGGCCGAGTTCTCGTCTATCTCTCGAGTCGTTGAGGAGGCAGGATCATTACGCAAGTTCGACCATTGGGGGCGCGATGAGTGAGACCAAGTATATCTTCGTTACGGGCGGCGTCGTGTCGTCCATCGGCAAGGGGACGAGCGCGGCCGCTCTGGGGATGCTTCTCAAGTCGAGGGGATACAGGGTCGTGTTGCAGAAGTTCGACCCCTACATAAACGTCGACCCCGGGACCATGAACCCGTACCAGCACGGCGAGGTCTTCGTCACCGAGGACGGGGCAGAGACCGACCTCGACCTCGGGCACTACGAGCGCTTCCTGGATGAGAATTTGGGCAAGCTATCCAACGTCACGACGGGCAGTGTGTACTGGGAGGTCATAAGCCGGGAGAGGAGGGGGGATTACCTGGGGGCGACCGTACAGGTCATCCCCCACATAACCAACGAGATCAAGAACCGGATAGGCCGGCTCGGTCAGGACAAGGACATCGTCATAACCGAGATCGGGGGCACGGTCGGCGACATAGAGAGCCTGCCTTTCCTCGAGGCCATAAGGCAGTTCAGAAACGACGTCGGCAGAGGCAACGTCCTCTACGTGCACGTCTCCTACGTCCCGTTTATCGAGGCTGCGGGCGAGCTCAAGACCAAGCCGACCCAGCACTCGGCGCAGAGGCTGCGGGAGATCGGCATCAGCCCGGACATCCTGATCTGCCGCGCCGACAGGCCGATCGGCGAGGACATAAGGAAGAAGATAGCGCTCTTTGCTGACACGGAGCTAGCCTCGGTGATCCCGGCCGAGGACGCCCCGAACCTTTACGCGATCCCGCTGAGTCTGCACGACGAGGGCTTCGACGAGCTGGCGCTCGAGAAGCTCGGGCTTTCGGCCCCGCCAGCCGACCTCGCCGAGTGGCGCGAGCTGGTCTCGCGCATGTTGGAGGCCGAAGAGACGGTCAGGGTGGCCATTATCGGGAAGTACATCAAGCTGCAGGACGCCTACCTCTCGGTCGTCGAGGCCCTCGGGCACGCAGGCGGCGCCCACGGCAGGCGCGTCGAGCTCGACTGGGTGGACTCGGAGAGGCTCACGGACTCTCAATCGACGGCGCGGCGCCTCGCCGACGCCGACGGGGTGCTGGTGCTGCCGGGCTTCGGACACCGGGGCGCGGAGGGGAAGATCGAGGCCGCTCGTTACGCCAGGGAGACGGGGACCCCATACCTGGGATTGTGCCTGGGGATGCAGATAGAGGTCGTGGAGTTCGCGCGCAACGTCGCGGGCCTCGAGATGGCCAACTCCACCGAGTTCGAGCAGGACACCCCGCACCCGGTCATAGACATCATGCCGGACCAGGTGGGGGTCGAGATGGGCGGGACGATGCGCCTGGGGCGCTGGCCGTGCAGGATCTCCCCGAACACTCTGGCCGCAGAGGTCTACGACGTGGAGCTGGTCTACGAGCGGCACCGCCACCGCTACGAGGTGAACAACCGTTACAGGGAGGCCCTGCAGGACGCGGGGATGGTCTTCTCCGGCACCTCACCCGACGGGCGCCTGGTCGAGATCGCCGAGCTCAGAGACCACCCTTTCTTTATCGGGAGCCAGTTTCACCCGGAGTTCAAGAGCCGCCCCGTTCGTCCCCACCCGCTCTTCTACGGTTTCGTCGGAGCGTGCGCCGGCGCGCGCGAGGGCCATGAGGTCCCCGAGCCGGTCACCCGCGCGGAGGAGCAGGCCGCAAGCTGAGGGCGCCACTACACTACGGACAGAGCCTCACGACCCGCAGGGTCCGGACCGTCGCGCTCCTGGGCGGGGAGCCGGCGGGCACACTAGCCCCCCGCGTCGCCGGCCTGGCCGAGTTCCAGGCGAGCCTGGGCTGGCGCACTCCCGAGGACGTGCCCCGAAGGGGCGCGCTCGAAGTTGCGCCCGGACCCGGGCGCAGGCTCTCCCTCTCGGAGAGCGGGGACGCTGCGACCCGGCGCCTGTGCGGTGAGGTGTTGGCCCTGAGCCGGAACGAACTGGGCGCCGGGCTCGAAGCGGTGTTGCACGCTCTCACCACGTTCGCGGCCCTCACCGAGGCCACGCTCGAGGTAAACGCCGTCATCAACGTTCCTCCGAGGGTAGCCTCGCCGCGTGCTCTCGAGGGGCTCGCGTGCGACCTCTGGGAGGCCGGGTTCCCCGTCCGGTTCGCGCCATCGTGGACGCCGGCGCCCGCAGCCGACGTCTACCTCGGGGTGGGAGGGGACGAGGATCTGGTCGAGTTCGTCCGGGCGCAGGCCTGGTGGGGCCGGATCTGAGGTCCTTGCCCGTGCTGCGCCGCGCCCGCGTGCTTGCCGTCTCGGCGGGCCGCGCGCAGGTCGAGCTCCTGGAAGGCCCCCTTGCTGGAGAGACCGTCCGCGGCCTGTTCTACCGGCAGATCGGGGATCCGCCACAGGCCGGAGAGGAGGTCAGGGTTAACACTGTGGGTCTGGAGATGGGCCTGGGCACGGGCGGCGTCGCGGTTCTCGTGCCCGGCGACTCCACGGCGCTCGCTCCCGCAAACGATAACCACTTCGTGAAGCTGCCCTACACGCCTATGCAGTTCCCCGCCTCCGCACCGCCGCAGGCAGAAGACCTCGCCGGAGTGCCCGTCGTGGTGCTGCCGCTCCACTCGCACCTGGCGCCGGCTTGCTGCGCGGCTGCGGCCCTCGAGCCGGGCTGCCGGGTCGCCCTGGTCTGGCAGGAGGGCGGGGCGTTGGGCGTGCCCTTCTCGGAGAGTGTCGGGGAGCTCAAGGACAGAGGTCTGCTTCACTCGGTAGTCTCGGCGGGGAGCTGCTTCGGAGGAGACGTGGAGGCTCCGAACACCTACGCCGGGCTCCTCGCGGCGGCCGCGCTCGAGCCGCGTGTAAACCTGGTGCTCGCGGGCATCGGGCCGGGGGTCGTGGGCACCGCAGCCGACTACGGACACGGTGGCATGGCCGCAGCCGTCGCCCTCAACGCTGCTGCGGCTCTCGGCGCCGAGCCGGTGCTCGCCCCCCGGCTCTCTGGAGCCGACCCCCGGGAGCGTCACCGCGGCGTATCTCACCACACGCGCTCCGCCCTGTGGGCAGCGCTCGCATCTTGCAGAGTAGCCTTCCCCGCCGGGCGCGCCGTCAGCGCAGACGGCTTGCCGGAGCGCCACGTCTACGAGCGCGTCGAGCTCGGG
>DASTQK010000256.1:0-13366 GCA_035761765.1 Rubrobacteraceae bacterium | reverse complement strand
ACAACAGCTGGTGCGCCAACCGCCCGGGGAGCACGCTGCTCATCCCGGTGGGCGACATAGCACAGCACATGATCGCCGTCCTTTGCTTCATGGTCCAGAACGGATATGCGCTCTA
Organism: Rubrobacteraceae bacterium; assembly: GCA_035761765.1. Taxonomy (GTDB): domain Bacteria; phylum Actinomycetota; class Rubrobacteria; order Rubrobacterales; family Rubrobacteraceae; genus JALYGY01. The sequence continues at coordinate 13,251 of DASTQK010000256.1, read as the reverse complement.
CGACGACGTCAACGGAGAGCAGATAGCGGGGCTCGAGCGCTTCGGGGACCTGGTGAACCTGGAGGAGCCGCTGCCGCTGAGCTTCATGGAGACCTACGCGATCACGGAGTGCACCGCAGAGCTCTCGAGTTGCTGCTACGCGGGGATGCTGATGCTGCAGGCCATGGGCCTGGGAGGCTGGATGTTCGACGGCATCGACCGCTACACCGTCCTCGGGGCTAGCGGCGACCCCGAGGTACCGGGGCTGGGCTTCCGCTACGACACCGACGAGCGCTGGTCGCTACCGAACCCCACGGGTCTTGAGGGAGTCTTCGAGGGCTACTGCCCGCCTCACTACCCCGACATGCGGCACGCCGTAGAGGCCTTCGCCGAGAGGAAGTTCGGCCCCGGCGGGCCGTTCCATCCCGACACGCCTGGTCCCTGGAAGGAGAGCTCCAGGGTGCGTTCGAGCGCGCAGGTCCACGGCGAGGAGTTCAAGGAGTGCGTGGCGATCATGGCCCAGCACATCTATGATCGCTTCGGCAAGTTCCCCGGCACCGTCCCCAGCATGTTTGTGCTCACGTATCTGCAGGCTCACCACCTGGACCTGGAGTTCTACGACCACCACTTCGGGCCGGGGGCATACCTGAAAACCCACGCCGAGCACATGAGCCGCTGGCATCCAGAAGGGAGCGAGGGGTAAGGGAAAACTGACAAGACACCGAAGGTTCCCCTGCGCCACGGTGAGCCGATACGCGGAGCTCGTGGTGTCTGGTACAGGCGGGACCAGGGGCTCACCACGAGACATGGCACTAGGCTACCCTCGAAGGGCGTGTTTTCCGCCTCCTGTATGATGCGGTAGAGCGTGGGGTCGAACCGATAGGTAGACACTATGCGGGGCGCGCGAGACGGGCCGGAAGAGGTCAAATGAACCAGATGCTGACGAGGAGGAGATTTCTAGGCCTCGCCGGAGCCAGTGTGGCGGGGACGGCTCTATTGGGTGCTTGTGTAGTCTGGAGTAAGCCAGATCAGCTCTCAGGATCTATTATCGAAGTGGCGCGGCGTGTCTCTCCCGACCCCCAGCGGATCGGCGCGTTCATCGTCATGCTGGAGACCGGGCGAGGGCCTTCAGACGTTGTAATGAGCGTTACTCATAGTTCCAGGCCTGAGCGATCTTTGTGGCAGAGCATCCGCGGGGAGAGCTTTTTGGCAGCTGCCGAGGGCGAGGAGACGGTCAGAGAGTCAAGTGGGCATTTCCTTATCGAGGATCAGATAGAGAGACCACACCCGGATCAAACCATCGACTACATCGAGAAGCACCAGGCCACGCTGGTCGTCGGTGGACGGCTCAGGCGAGGAGGCGATTCAGAAGGCGTGGACTACACGCTCACCTTCTCGCCCGTGACCGAGGGACGCCTGCGCTTCGAGGTCGAGGTGGAAGAGCCCTACGACCGCGTCTATCTGACATATGCTTCGTCGCCCGAGGAGCGCTTCTTCGCTTTCGGGACGCAGTTCACGTACTTCGACAAGAAGGGTCACAAGGTCCCCATCTTCATCCAGGAGCAGGGCATAGGGCGTGGCGAGCAGCCGATAACGTGGGCGGCGGACTGGCAGGCCGACGCCGGTGGGAGTCCGTACACCAGCGGCGCGAGCGTACCGCACTACATCACGAGCAAGATGCGCTCCCTGTTTCTGGAGAACTACGAGTACTCCTCCTTCGATCTACGGGAGGAGGACAGGGTCCAGGTCGAGGTGTTCTCCTCGCGGATGGCCGGCCAGATCCTGAGCGGAGAGACCCCGGCCGAACTTATCGAGCGATACACCGAATACTCGGGCAGGATGCGCCCGTTACCGGAGTGGATCCTGGGCGGCGCTGTCGTCGGCTTGCAGGGCGGCACTGAAAAGGTCCTCGATGTATACGGCGAGCTCGAAGCCCTCGGCGCACCCGTCGCTGCACTCTGGCTGCAGGACTGGGTCGGCCAGAGGGAGACCAGCTTCGGGACGCAGCTGTGGTGGAACTGGGAGCTCGACGAGGATCACTATCGCGGCTGGGATCACCTCCGGGAACAGTTGGAGAGGGACGGCGTGAGGCTCATGACCTACATCGGGCCGTGGCTCGCGGACGCCGCAAGGAAGGAGAACCACCGCCGCAACCTCTTCGAGGAGGCGGCGAGGAAGGGTTACCTGGTAAACAATCGGGAGGGCGAGCCTTACAAGGTCGAGACCACCGACTTCTCGGCGGCCTTCGTGGACCTGACCAATCCAGAGGCGCGAGCCTGGATCAAGGACGTTATCAAAGAGGAGCTCCTGGGCAATGGTGCCTCAGGATGGATGGCGGACTTCGGTGAGGGTCTCCCCTACGACGCCGTCCTGTTCTCCGGCGCGGACCCGAGGAGCTACCATAACCGCTACGCCGAGGAGTGGGCCGAGGTCAATCGCGAGGCGATCCGGGAGGCGGGCCGGGAGGACGACATAGTCTTCTTCAACCGCTCCGGTTACCTGAAGAGCCCCCATTACAGCACCCTCTTCTGGCTTGGTGATCAGCTAGTTGACTGGGATGAGCATGACGGCATAAAGAGCGCTGTTACCGGACTGCTCTCGAGCGGTCTCTCCGGCTACAGCCTGCAGCACTCGGACATCGGCGGCTACACTGCCATAGACTACCCCTTGCTCGAGTACCACCGCTCTAAAGAGTTGCTCATGCGCTGGGCCGAGCTCTCGGCCTTCACCACCGTGTTCCGCACCCACGAGGGCAACCGGCCCGAAGTGAACCACCAGATCTACTCCGACGAGGAGACCCTGCGGCACTTCGCCCGCCTCGCCAAAGTGTATGCGGCCTGGAAGCCGTACCGGACGAAACTCGTCGAAGAGGCCGCCCGGACCGGCCTGCCTGTCGTCCGGCACCCGTTCATCCACTTCCCCGACGACCCGGAGGTGTACGGCCTCGAGTACCAGTACATGGTCGGGGAGGATCTCATGGTGGCGCCCGTACTCGACCCCGGCGAAGAGGTCGTGGAGGTCTACCTGCCCGCCGGCCGGTGGGTGCACCTCTGGTCCGATAAGAAGTATGGTTCTCTGGAGGGTGGCATCTACGAGACCGTGCCGGCGCCGGTCGGGGAGCCCGCCATCTTCTACAAAGGGGACTCGGAGGCGGGGCGCCACCTCACAGTGGAGCTCGAAGAGAGAGGTCTGTTAGATCCTCGAGATAGACAGCCTCAGGGCTTCTTCCCCATTCCGAAAGCGTCAGGGTGCTGACACCATGGGCCGATTGACCCAGTGGTGCACGGGGCAAAAGGGCTGGAGACAGGTGGATCTCCTTCGGCCATCATTAGGTGTGTATTGGCCGGTGCCTCGCTGATCCCCCCTCCCGGGGCGCCGGCTGCTTTGTGCGTGGCCGGGGGGTGAGGTTAAATGGTGTCTGGAGTGGAGAGTTGGAGACAGAGGAAACCATCCGCGTAGCCATAGCCGATGACCAGCGGCTCTTCGCCAACGGGCTCACCAGGATCATCGGCGTCCAGCCCGACATGGAGGTGGTCGGGGAGGCGCACACGGGCGAGGAGGCTGTCTCGCTGTGCCTGGAGGCCGAGCCCGACGTGGTCTTGATGGACCTCTCGATGCCCGTGATGGACGGGGTCAGCGCGACGCGCAAGATCCTCAGCTTCCTGCCGAGGACGCGGGTCCTGATCCTGACGGTCCACACCGACGACGCCCACGTCTTCCAGGGTATAAAGGCCGGGGCGCAGGGCTACATCCTCAAGGACTGCACCCCCGAGGACCTCACGCGCGCCATCAGGACCGTGCACGCCGGGGACACCATCATGGCTCAGGACATCGCGAAGAAGATGCTGACCACCTTCGAGGGCATCCGCTCGGACGCGGAGCTCGCCCCGCGCCTGACCGAGCGTGAGCTGGAGGTGGTCAAGGCACTCGCCCACGGCAAGAGCAACAAGGAGATAGCCCACGCTCTGGGCATCTCGGAGAAGACAGTTCGCAACCACGCCTCCAACATCTACAAAAAGCTGCACATCTTCGACAGGACCCAGGCAGTGATCTACGCGATCCGGCGCGGGCTCGTGGACATCGAGGAGCTCGAACCCCGCTAGCGCGAGGCTGCGTAGGGGACGCACACCCTCACGCTGGTTCCCCCGCCGGGCGCGCTCTCCAGCTCCAGGCGACCGTCCAGCGTGGCGACACGTTCGCGCACCCCCGAGAGCCCCACGCCCTCCCTGACCGATGCGGGATCGAAGCCCACCCCATCGTCGGCGACCTCGACCTGCACCTCGCGGGGAGCCACGGAGAGGACCACGTCGACGCGGCGCGCGTCGGAGTGGCGGCGGGCGTTGACGAGAGCTTCCTGTAGCACGCGCAGCAGTTCAACGTCCGCGGCGCCGGGGAGCTCGGGCGGAAAGCCATCGCAGACCGAGAGCCTGATATCGCGCTCCGGTGTCAACTGGCGGTTGAGCTCGACGAGCGACTCGACGGACTTTACGAACGGCTGGTCTTTCTCGAGGCGCAGGTCGTAGATGGCGTTGCGCAGGCTCCCGACGGCCCCGCGGAGCGCGACTATCTCCTGCTCCAGATCGATGCCGCGCCCAGAGCTCTCCAGCTCCATTCGCGTAGCCTGCAGCCCCTGCAGCGCCCCCGCGAGGTCCTGGAGGACCACGTCGTGCAGGTCGCGGGCTATGCGGCGCCGCTCGGCGTTCCGGATCTCGCGCAGGCTCTCCTCGAGGCGCTTGCGCTCGGTTATGTCCTGGGTGATCGCGACGGTGTGCAGCACCCTACCCCTGGCGTCACGCACCAGGGAGACTGCGAGCTGGCCCCACACCGTCCGCCCGTCTTTCCTTACGTACCTCTTCTCGGCGGCGTACTCGCGGATCTCGCCGCGCAACAGCCGCTCCAGGCCCTCCAGACCGTGGGCCCGGTCGTCGGAGTGCGTGACGTCCGAAATCGTCATGCCTAGCAACTCGTCTCTCCCGTAGCCGAGGAAGCGGCGCAGGTTCTCGTTGACCTGCAAGAAGCGCCCGGTCGTCGGGTCGGCGAGCGCCGCGCCAACGGCCGCCGTCTCGAAGAACGCCCTGAACCGCTCCTCGCTCTCCCTGAGCTCTTCTTCGGTCCGCCTGCGCTCGGTAATGTCGGTAGAGACGCCCACGATCCCTGCCGCACGTCCCTCGGAGTCCCTGATCAGGGAGTCCGTAACCTGCGCCGGGAACGTCGTGCCGTCTTTGCGCCGCACGACGAACTCGCCCTCCCAGGTCTCTCCTTCCCTTAGCGTCTGCATGATCTCCTCGGCGACCCCGCCCTTGTCCGGCTCGACGGTGAGATCCGCGATGAGGCGGCCCATGGCCTCCTCACACGTCCAGCCGTAGAGCTTCTCTGCGTGCTCGTTCCAGTGGGTCACCCTGCCCTGCATGTCCGTGGCTATGACCGCAGCCTGGACCTGCTCGAGCAGGTGCGCCTGGAAGTGCACCCGCTCCTCGGCCTCTCTGCGGTCGCTTATATCGAGCAGCACGCCCTGCCGGAACCGGGGCTTCCCCTCTTCGTCCCGCACGACGACCGACTCGTCGCGCACCCACACGACCCGCCCCTCGCGGGTCGTCAGCCGGTACTCGAGCTTGAGCGGGGTGCCCGTCTTGTTGGCGCACGCGTGTTCGGCGAGGACACTTTCGCGATCGTCAGCGTGCAGGAGCTTCACGAAGAACTCGGGGTCGGCCAGCCACTCCTCGGGGGCTGTGCCGAGCATGCTCTCGGCCTGCGGGCTAATGTAGATCGCGGAGTTCACGTCGTCGAGCGCGTCGATGTAGGTAACGGCGGGAATCTGCTCGATGAGGGTGCGGTACCTGGCCTCCGCTTCCCTGAGCTTCGCCTCGACCTTCTTGCGCTCGGTGATGTCGCGCGAGACGGTTATGATCTCGAGCACCTCGCCAGTGCCCGGCTCCCGGACCGTGCGGCTGGTGGTCTCGAACCAGGTGTAGGAGCCGTCTTTGCGCCGGATGCGGTAGGCGACCGTGTAGGTGTCGGGATGCTCGAGTATCGCCGTGTGGATCCTCCTTATCTCTTCGCAGTCTTCAGGGTGGAATAACTCGTAGGCGTCGCGCCCGACGAGCTCTTCGGGGGCGTAGCCGAGCAGGGTGCGGCAAGCCGGCGAAGCATAGGTGTAGACGCCATCGGGCGCGTGCTTGGAGATCATGTCCGTCGAGTGCTCGGCCAGGAGCCGGTAGAGCTCCTCGTTCCCGCGTGGCTTCCGGGTGTCCGGCTCTTCAGTCAGGCCCACATCGTGCTCTCCGATCCAGCACCAACATATTAGCCCATTCTTCGACCCGGTACGCGTGGGACGAGCCGGACCCGCCCCCGCTTGGGTAATTTGACCCAAAAGCCCCTCAAGATGTTCCGGTAAGCCCCCGAGAGGGATACGATATGCGGCGAACCCGGCAAGGACGCACCGTCGCTGGCGGTGCCGGAGTAACGCGTCGGCCGGCAGGAGGAGGTTGTGAGTTGCGGGTGATCGAGCGCGAGCGCGGGCACTACGAAGTCCGCGAAGTTCCCTACGGCAAGGTGTATGACTGGCGACCCGATCGCCTGGTCTTCGAGTGCGATTGCGGAGAGATGCACGTGTCCTCGGGGTCGGCGATCACGTGCTCTTGCGGGATGGTCTACGGCGACGCTCACGAAGACCGGCGGCCAGATGAGGATTCCCTCCATCCCTGGCTTGCGGACTACGAGGAGTGGCGCAGGGTGAGGGAGAGGGAAGGCTTGCGGCACGAGTACTTCGTCTTCCTGGAGGAGGGTGATGATTAGCGCGGCCCAGATGGCGGCGCGAGGTGCGGCCGGCCGTCAAGGACGCTCGCGGTTGCGGTACCTGATCGTGCGCCGGGAGGGGAACCGGCTGGAGGTGCTGACCCTGGCCGCGCGCTCGCGCAGAGAGACCCTGCCCGTCTTTACGGATGCAGGCGCGGCCCGGGACTTCCTGCGGAATGTCGGCGAAAACTGGCGGGTGAGGGAGTCGACGAACGGCGAACTGGTCTCCCTGCTGGTGGGCTGCCTCCCGCACGTGGACCGGATCTTCCTGGACCCAGTCTTCGGGGTCGTAGGCGGTGCCACAGAACCCCGGAGCACTACCAAAGTAGAGTTCGTCGCGGCCCTGATGGGCGAGCCGCTCACGGCCCCCGCGCCCTAGACGGCGAGCTCTCTCCGTGCCCCGCACCCGCCGGGGTGCACGATCGCGCTAGAATGTGCCGCAGCGTTTCCCTCTGCCCGGGGGCTTTGTATGAGACGAGAGAACGTGACGAGCGGCACGGTCTGGGAGCGGGAGGTAGGTTACTCGCGAGCTGTCCGCCGCGGGCCCTTCGTGTACGTCTCCGGCACCACCGCGACCGACGGGAGTGGCGGCTTCGTCGGGGTGGGGGATTCTTACGCGCAGACGATTCAAGCGCTAAACAACATAAAGGTGGCGCTGCAGGCGGCGGGGGCCGGGCTCCCTGACGTGGTGCGAACCAGGATCTACGTTGTCAACATAGACGACTGGGAGGAGGTCGGACGCGCCCACGGCGAGTTTTTCGGGGAGATCCGTCCGGCCACGAGCATGGTCGAGGTCCGGCGTCTCATTGCTCCGGAGATGCTCGTCGAGATCGAGGCCGACGCCTTCCTGGGACTCTGAGCGCCTCAGCCGATCTCCGAGGCGCGCCCAGCCGTCTCCTCCAGCGCCTGCAAGGCCGAAGCCTGATCCATGCCCGTGCTCCTGAGTAGGTCCACGGCCGCAGACCGGATCTGGCCGACGAGCACGCTCGTCGCCAGGTCGTGCCTGTCCTTGAGTATCTCGGTGGCCTTGCGGGCGGCCTCGAGCGCAAACCTCCTCGCCTCCTCGGGGCCTCCGGGCTCCTCCAGGTAGGTGGCGAGGGCCCTTACCGCCCGCGCGAGGTCGACGACCGCCTCAGGCAGCAGCGGCGGGACGGGGTCCCCGCGCCTGAGCGCGTTGACGGCTCCGCGCGCCAGCACCCGCGTGTTGATGACCGCCAGGTCTATCCTGGTGCCTGCGCTGGCGTAGAGCTCGAGGTGCTGGAGAGCCCTGCGGCTGGTGGGGGAGAGCCGGGCCGTCTCGTGGCCTGCGGCCAGCGCCTCGTAGAAGTTGGTCACCCGCTCGTCGTCGATCTTCCGGGCGCGCATGAGCGCCCGCTCGGCCGCATCCCGGTCCCCGCTCTCGAGCGCGGCGGCTATCTCCTCGAGCACCTCCGCCAGCTCGTCGAAGACCGGTCGAGCGGCCCGCTCCACCAACCGCTCGGGGTTTACGGGGAAGAGGTAGTTCACGGCGAGGGCGACGCTGCCGCCCGCGAGCGCGTCGAGAAAGCGCGCCGGGTCGAAGACCGCGCCCGGAGGCTGGAGCACTACCACGAGGACCGCCGAGATCGCCGCCTGATTTACCAGGAGCGGCCTCGCGCCGAGGAACACCGCGGCCGCCATCGCGACCAGCACCACGGCCCCGATTCGGGCCGCCCCCGTCCCGATCACGAGCACCAGGAGATCCGCGAGCACGAGCCCGATGGCGACCCCGAAGACTAGCTCGACCGCCCGCCGCCAGCGCTGCCCCAGCGTGACCCCAAGACAGATAACCGCGGCTACAGGGGCGAAGAAGGGCTGCTCATGCCCGAACAGGACGACCGCCAGAAAGTACGCGACGCTGGCCGCCACCGCCGTCTGGACCACAGGCCAGCCGTTGATCCGGAGCCGCTCGATGCCCGCCTGAAAACCGCGCCGGACCCTTGTAAACAAGCTTCCTACCTTGCCGCAAAACCTGCCCCCGGAACTATATACCCTCCCGGAGGCGTAGCCAGCTAGATAACGTCCCGCAGATACCCGACAACCCATCCTGACCAGTTAGAATAATCCTATATCACTATTACCGCGCACGGCTAGTTGCCGGCTCTGCCGGCGCCACGAGCTTGGCACGGAGCGCCCTTATAATCTTCTACTGGAGACGATTGCGGAGGTGCTGAATGGCTCGACAACCAATCAACCCCGGTCAGGAGACCGTCTGGGACTACCCGCGGCTGGAGGATGCGGAGGGGCGCATCAAGGTAATCTACGTCCCGACCCGGGACATAAGGATGGAGCACCTGCGCCCCTCCGAAGGGTTCTCCTCCGTAGTCGGTCCTTCAAAGGGCGTACCGGGCACCTGGGGCTGGTAGGAGGATCCATGGACCACGCCGCCCGTCTTCGCAAGGAGTACACCCGCGCCGGGCTTACGGAGAAGGATGCCGATAGCGATCCCATCGCGCAGTTTCGGCGCTGGTTCGGCGAGGTCCTCGCCGCCGACCTGCACGAGCCCAACGCCATGATCCTCGCTACTTCCACCCCCGAGGGCCGCCCCTCGGCGCGCGTCGTCCTCCTCAAGGGCTTCGACGAGCGAGGCTTCGTCTTCTACACCAACTTCGAGGGTCGCAAGGGCAAACAGCTAGAGGCGAACCCAAACTGCGCGCTCGTCTTCTACTGGGCCGCGCTCGAACGGCAGGTGAGGGTGGAGGGGCATGCGAGACGCGTCCCGGGAAAAGAGGCAGATGAGTACTTCCGGAGCAGGCCGCGAGGGAGCCAGCTCGGGGCCTGGGTCTCCGAGCAGAGCCGACCGGTAGGGGGACGGGAGGCGCTGGAGGAGAAGCTGCGTTGGCTCGAGGCGGAGTACGAGGGACGCGAGGTGCCGCGGCCGCAGTTCTGGGGCGGCTACCGGGTCGAGCCGGACTCCATCGAGTTCTGGCAGGGACGCGAGAACCGGTTGCACGACAGGCTCGTGTATCGCCTTTCAGATGGGGAGTGGGGGCGCGAACGCCTGCAGCCGTGAGGCACTCCGGTTGGTGCGTAAAGGGTCCCGTTGCTAAGATGCGGTCTCGTTATCTGGGGAGAGGAGAAGCTTTGAAGCTTGTCACGTATTCGACGGGCGGTGGGGCGCCGAAGGTCGGACACATCGAGGACGGTGGGATCCAACCGCTCGGAGCCGGGAGCCTGCTGGAGTACGTCCTGCACGGCCGCGGTCCTGACAGGCAGCCCGGAGGAGAGGCGGTCTCGCTCGAGGAGGCGAGCCTGCATCCTCCGATAGCGCGGCCGGGTAAGATCGTCGCTATCGGGCTCAACTACGTGGACCACGCCGAGGAGACCGGACAGCCGATCCCGGAGGTTCCGGTCGTATTCGGCAAGTACCCGAACACAATCATCGGTCCCGGGGCTCCGATCCGCATACCCCCGATCGCCGAGCAGATCGATTATGAAGCGGAGTTGGCGGTCATCATCGGGCGGCGAGCCAGGAACGTCTCCGCGTCTGAGGCCCTCGACTACGTCTTCGGCTACACCAACTCCAACGACGTCTCGGCGAGGGACCTGCAGTTCTCAGAGGGCGGGCAGTGGACGCGCAGCAAGTCTATCGACACCTTCTGTCCCATCGGGCCGTACGTGGCGACTCGCGACGAGGTCCCCGAACCGCACAACCTCTACATTCGCGCGATCCTCAACGGGGAGGTCGTGCAGGACGGCCACACCTCGAGGATGATCTTCTCCGTCGCCGAGATAGTCTCTTTCTTGAGCCAGGGCATGACGCTCGAGCCCGGCGACATTATCATCACGGGAACGCCGCCAGGGGTCGGGATGGCCCGCGAGCCACAGCTCTGGATGAAGCCGGGAGACGAGATAACCATCGAGATCGAGGGTCTCGGCGCCCTGACGAACCCCGTCGAGGCGGAGTAGAGAAGGACGCACCCTCGTGGCGGGGTCCGGCAACATATCTTACAGGCCGGTGAAGGCGATCGGGCTTCTGCTCGCGTTCCAGGTGATCTGCCTTGCTGGCCTCGGTGCCCACGAGACGCTGCAGGTCGACTGGCGAGGGGTCGATCCCGACGCCCCGTCGCGGCAGGTCATCGAGGCAGTTACCCTGGCACTCTTCGTGCCGCCGGCGGTGATGACGCTGATGTCGGCTTTGAGCTTCCTCCTCTTGCGGCGCAAAGGGTGGCTGTTGGCCGCGATCTCCCAGGGTCTGAGCCTGGGGGTCGCGCTCTGGCTCTACTCGCAGTTCCAGCCGTGGTACGTCTACCCGATCATGGCCTACTGCATCCTCATGATCCTTTACCTCAACTCCCAGGACGTGCGGGTCGTGTTCCACCCGCGGCGCAGCGCGGCCAAGCAAGAGCCAGGGGGCGCCGCGTGAATCCCGACGCCCTGCTCCGGCGTTTCGAGCCCGTCGTCCGCTCGACGAAGGGGGACAAGTTCTACCCGATGGATGTCGAGCCTTACGTGCGGGCCTGTAGCCTGTGGGTCCAGCGGTCCGGCGAGGAGGCGATCTGCGTCGTGCCTCAGGGCAAGCTGGATCTCGAGCGGCTCGCGCAGCAGCCGCTCGACGAGGCAGGGGCGGTCCACTTCCTCAAGTTCACCGACCCAAGGGACCTCGTGCGGCCGGGGTCTCGCGGCGGGCGCTTCCGGGTGTTCGGCAGGCGCGCAGCCAGGGGTTTCAGAGAGTCGCGCGAGGCCTTCCGGGCCGGGCGCGGCCGGCTGGCGCGGGTAGGGTACGTCTCCCGCTTCGTGGATGCCCTCTACTCGATCACGCTGCTGGCGAGGGGTCGGGTGCCGGGGGAGTCCGCGGCCGCAGCGTCGGTCTCCTACGAGCGCATCATGGCCGAGGACGAGCACTACCGCTACCACGGAAGGGTGGTCCGCCAGGACGGTTGGGTGGTGTTGCAGTACTGGATGTTCTACCCGTTCAACGACTGGAGGAGCGGCTTTTTCGGGGCCAACGACCACGAGGCCGACTGGGAGAAGATCTTCATCTACCTCTCCGAGTCCGAGGCGGGGGTCCGCCCGGAGTGGGTGGCCTACGCCGCCCACAACTACACCGGGGACAACCTCAGGCGCCGCTGGGACGACCCCGAAGTCGAGAAGGTGGACGAGCACCCCGTGATCTACGTCGGCGCCGGCTCCCACGCCAGTTACTACGCCCCGGGCGAGTACCTGACCGAACTCAACATACCCTTGCCCTCTCGCCTGGCCAGGGTGGCGGATGCCGTGCGGGGCTTCTGGAAAGAGAGGCTCGGCCAGTACATGGGGGGGGGCGAGGAGGATGGGGGAGGCGGTTACCTCCACATCCCCTTCGTGGACTACGCCAGAGGGGATGGGATCTCGATCGGGGTTGGCGGCGAGCGTGAGTGGGATCCCCCGCGCCTCATGCTCGACCCGCCCCCTGAGTGGGTCTCGGGCTACAGAGGGTTGTGGGGGCTCTATGCTCGCGACCCCTTCGAGGGCGAGGATGCCCCCGCGGGTCCCATGTACAACCGGGACAAGAGCGTCAACCGCGCGTGGTACGACCCGGTGGGGTGGGCAGGGCTCGACAAGGTGCCGCCCCCCGACGAGACGCTCGAGGTAGTGCTCGACCGTCTCGCGGACCTCGAAGCGCGGTGCGTCGCGCTCCGGACCGAGATCGACGAGAAGAGCCGATGGCTGAAGAAGCTGGGCGTGGAGGTCGCGGCCCTGCGAGACAGGTCCCACCTCGACGCGCCGCATGAGGAGGGGACGAAGCACCTCGCGGAGCTATCCAGGGAGGTAGACCGGCTCAGGGCGCGCCTGGCCACCGACGAGGCTGTCTCGGCCTCGCTCGAGGAGTACGCCGGCCGTTTGCGGGCCGGGGAGCGGGACCCCGCGCGATCGCACATCACCCGCGCACACGTGCCGGCCTCGGAGGACGAGCTGAGGGTGAGCCGCGTGGCCGAGGCGTGGGCCGCCGCGAGCGTGAGCCTCATGCTCATAAGCTTCGTCGGGATAGCCCTCTTCGAGCGGGAGCATCTCATATCCATGCTTGTCGTCAGCATCGCCCTGTTCGCGTTCGTCGAGGCGGGCTTCAGGGGCCGGCTCGTCAACCTGGTCAGCAGCGTCAACATCGGACTGGCGGTGGTTGCGGCCCTGATCCTCCTGTACGAGTTCTTCTGGCAGATCGTCGTCGCCGCCGTCCTGGGCGTGGGCATTTACGTTCTCTGGGACAACCTGCGCGAGCTCAGGCTGCGCTAAGGGAGGAAGGCATGGATCTGTTGTCCGAGCTGAGGAGCATTCTGCCGGACGAGAATAGAGTACTCGCCGACGAAGGAGAGCTCGAGCGTCACGGGAGTAGCATCTTCACCTACCACGATTCGCGTCCCCCCGACGCCGTCGTCTACCCGAAGAGCAGGGACGAGGTGGCGGAGATCCTGCGTTTCTGCAACGGGCGCGGCGTCCCCGTGGTCCCCTTTGGCCAGGGAAGCAGCCTGGAGGGGCAGA
>DASTQK010000255.1:0-2928 GCA_035761765.1 Rubrobacteraceae bacterium | reverse complement strand
GTTCTCGGACACCTCTCGCTGGCGGCCCTCGGGTACGCGGGCGCGCTGCTCGCCGCCGTAGCCCTGCTCGGGCTGGTCTTCGCCGCTCGACTTCCCCTGGGCGTAACCGACCGCGAGGCGCTACCCGAGTCCCCCGTGGAGCGTCGCTCCGACCCGCGCGCTCCCAAGGAATGCCCCTGCCCGCAACTCTAGTTCCGGCGACGGCAAGTCACCACCTGCGTGCTCCGACGCCAGAGCCTTCGGGCCTCTCCAGGACGAAGCAGACACCTCGGATCAGCCCTGACCTTTGCGGGCCAGCACGATGAGGTGATCGCTATGCGCTGTGAAAGCCTCACCCTCGAAGCCTCCGTAGACGGCCTCGACCTCGAACCCCGCCAACCGGAGCATGAGTCCGAGCTCATCCCTTCCTGTCACCCGGATGGTGAGGTCGTGCGCCCGCCCCTCTCTCGGCTTACCGTCCTCGCCGCGTAACTCGTAGAACAGGCGCATCGAAAGCAGCTGCGTGGCCGCGTCGTAGCGGGAGACGCTGAAGCGATTCAACCTCCCGTCGGGCAGTTCGCGGCTGAGGTCGAGTTGCCGCTTCGGGTCGCCGGGCGGGTCCAGTAGTTCCTCAGGCGAGAAGGCGGAGACCTCGATCCCGAGCAGCCCGCCGGGCTCCAGGTGCTCCCGCGCATTGCGCAGGAATGCCAGCGCGTCGTCCACGCTCAGCAGGCAGAGAAACGAGTTGAAGGCGCAGATGGCGAGCCGGTACCGTCTCTCTAGCTTCACGCTCCGCATGTCTCCATGAACCCACTCTACGGCCTCGCCCTTCTCACGTCCCCGCACGACCATTCTGTCAGACACCTCCACGCCCGTGACGGCGAAGCCGGCCTGGGAGAGCCGGATCGCTAGCCGTCCGGTGCCGGCGCCCCACTCCACGATGGGGCCTCCCTCGCGCTCCGCCAGAGAGAGCCAGAGAGGCACGTCGTAGTCGTGGGCGTACTCCAGGTCGTAGAGGTCGGCGAGGGGGTCGTACTCGGGCAAGGAAGCTTCCTTTATCCAGCTGTGTGCAGTGCGGATATAATATCTGGGATGAGTGCTTAACCCCGGAGGTTCTGGATGGGAACTGTTCTACTCATAGTCCTTATAGTGATCGCCGTCGTGCTGGTGATCTTCGCGATCTTCACGTACAACGGGCTCGTGCGGCGGCGCAACGAGACCGAGGAGGCCTACCGGCAGATAGACGTTCAACTCAAGCGCCGCTACGATCTGATCCCCAACCTCCTCGAGGGCGTGAAGAAGTACTTCCGTCAGGAGCAGGACGTCCTGACCCAGATAACCCAGGCCCGCTCCCAGGCGATGCGGCCGCACTCCCCGAGAGAGCAGGCGCAGTCCGAGGCGCGGCTCTCGGGGGCCATCGGGAACCTGTTCGCGGTCGCGGAGAACTACCCGGAGCTCAGGTCCAACACGGTGCTGCTGGACTTCCAGGAGGAGCTCTCCTCGACGGAGAACAAGATCTCCTTCGCCAGGCAGCACTACAACGACTCGGTCAGCAACTACAACACGAAGATACAGAGCTTCCCGGCCGTCATCTTCGCCCGCATGATGGGCTTCACCGAGCGGGAGTACTTCGAGGCCGTCGGCCCCGAGCGGGAGTCCGTGACGGTCTCCTACGACTGAGATGAGCGAGAGCCCCTACGAGGGTACCTTCCGGGAGCGTATCGCCGTAAACCGGCGCAACAGTCTGCTCCTCATAGCGGCCTTCCTCGCCTTCGTAGCCGTCTTCGGTTACGTGATCGGGTACGCCTGGGTGGGGGACCCTGCGGGCGCCCTCTTCGGCCTCGCCCTCGCTTTCGTCGTCGGGACCGTCTCCGGCCTCGTCACCTACTACGGCGGCGACAGGATGGTGCTCGCCGCGTCGAGGGCGAAAGAGATATCCCACGACGACGCCCCCGTTCTGTTTAACGTTGTCGAGGAGATGGCCATTGCGGCGGGTCTCCCGATGCCCAAGGTCTACATAATCCAGGACTCTGCCCCCAACGCCTTCGCCACGGGCCGCGACCCGGAACACGCCTCGGTTGCCGTCACCTCCGGCCTGCTGAAGAAGCTCAGCCGGGACGAGTTGCAGGGCGTCATAGCGCACGAGATGTCCCACGTTGGCAACTTCGACATCCGCTACGCGATGCTCGTCGGCGTCCTGGTCGGCACGACGGTTCTGATCTCCGACTTCTTCCTGCGTGGCTTGTGGTTCGGTAGGGGTTTCGGCGGTGGTGGCAGAGGAGGAGGGCGAGACGGAGGCGGTGGGTACGTGCAGTTGATCATGATGGTCGTAGCCATCGTGCTCGCCATCCTGGCCCCACTCTTCGCCCGGCTGCTCCAGCTCTCCATCTCGCGCCAGCGCGAGTACCTTGCCGACGCGAGCGCCGTCCGGCTTACGAGGAACCCCAAGGGCCTTGCCGACGCCCTGCAGAAGATCAGCGGCGACAGAGAGGTCCTCGAGGCCGCCAACCGCGCCACAGCCCACCTCTACATCGTCAACCCCGTAAAGGGGTTCGAGAAGCGCGCCAAGGGCCTCTTCTCCACCCACCCGCCCATAGAGGAGAGGATAGCGATCCTGCGCCACATGGAGATCGGCGGCATCACGCAGTCAGCCAGCTAGAGTCTCGACGCAAAGGCGCTAACGCGTTACAATACGCCCCGTTGCGAATGCCGGATGGTGTAACGGCAGCACGACTGACTCTGGATCAGTTAGTGAAGGTTCGAATCCTTCTCCGGCAGCTCCCCGAAAGCCCCCGTTTGCGGGGCTTTTTCTTTTCCTCCGATCCGCTTGACCCCCATGAACCCCCCTCAACCCGCACTGGGTTGTGGTCAGCGTTGTGGTCACTAAGGCGATGAATGTCGCATGAGTCTTGGATCTCGGTAGGAGCCCGAATGTGCCTATCGGTCATT
>DASTQK010000254.1:0-2957 GCA_035761765.1 Rubrobacteraceae bacterium | reverse complement strand
CAGGAGAGCAGGGCATCTTCGGCGAGTTCCTTACGGGCGCCCAGGGCCAGGACGTAGTGGCGGGCATCCGCACGCCCCGCCCGCTCAGGGAGATGGAGGAGGTTCTGCCCAACGCCTACCGGCAGTTCCTCGAGGCCGCCGCGCGGCTCGAGCGCGAGAGCCGGGACATGCAGGACGTAGAGTTCACCGTCGAACGCGACAGGCTCTACATGCTCCAGACCAGAAGCGGCAAGCGCACGGGCGCGGCGGCGCTCAAGATATCGCGCGACATGGCCGAAGAAGGTCTGATATCCCGCGAGGAAGCTCTCTTGCGCGTCGAGCCCCGATCACTTGACCAGCTTCTCCACCCGCGCGTGGACCCCGGAGCCGAGCTGGAGATACTGGCGACGGGTCTTCCCGCCTCGCCCGGGGCAGCCACGGGCAAGATAGTTTTTACCGCGCGGGAGGCCAAGGAGTGGGCGGAGACCGGAGAAGCCGTGCTCCTCGTGCGCAGGGAGACCAACCCGGACGACGTCGAGGGCATGATCGCCGCCGAAGGGGTGCTGACGGCTCTAGGCGGCATGACGAGCCACGCGGCGGTCGTCGCTCGCGGGATGGGCAAGACTGCCGTGACCGGGTGCAGCGCCCTCGAGTTCGACCCCGCGGGGGACGCGGTGTACCTGGGGGGCGAGCGTTTCGAATCCGGCGACCTCCTCACCATAGACGGTACGGACGGCAGAGTGATCAGGGGCGATGTGCCCCGGCTCGAGCCCGAGCCGAGCGAGGACTTCGAGACCGTGCTGCGGTGGGCCGACGAGGTACGCGCCCTGGGGGTCAGAACGAATGCCGACACCCCTGAAGACGCCAGGCGAGCCAGGG
Source organism: Rubrobacteraceae bacterium (assembly GCA_035761765.1). GTDB lineage: Bacteria > Actinomycetota > Rubrobacteria > Rubrobacterales > Rubrobacteraceae > JALYGY01. Next base: position 2,099 of record DASTQK010000254.1, on the reverse strand, counting down.
AGCTCGGAGCCGAAGGCGTCGGTCTGTGCCGCACGGAGCACATGTTCATGGAGGGTGAGCGCCTCCGGATCGTGCGCGAGATGATCCTCTCGGAGGATGACGAAGCCCTGCGCGAGGCTCTCACCCGGCTCGAGCCCGTGCAGCGCGAGGACTTCGAAGGCATCTTCCGCGCCATGGACGGCCTCCCGGTCACGGTACGCCTCCTCGACCCGCCGCTGCACGAGTTCCTCCCCGACTCGAAGGACCTGGTGAAGGAGATAGCCGGCAGGCAGAGCCGAGGAGAGGATGCAAGGGAGCAGCAGAGGCAGCTGCGGGTCGTCGAGAGCCTGGAGGAGAAGAACCCGATGCTCGGCTTTCGGGGCTGCCGGCTCGGGCTCCTGCGGCCCGAGGTCTACCTCATGCAGGCCCGAGCCATAGCCCACGCCACGAGGGCCGTGAGGAAGTCCGGGGGCGAGCCGGTGGTCGAGATCATGATCCCCCTCGTCGGCTTCGCCTCAGAGCTGGAGAGGATGCGGGCCCTGATCGAAGAAGAACTGGCCGAAGAGAACATCCCCATTGGGACCATGATAGAGCTGCCGAGGGCCTGCGCGGTCGCCGGTGAGATAGCGAGCGTCGCAGACTTCTTCTCCTTCGGCACCAACGACCTGACGCAGATGGTCTGCGGCATAAGCCGGGACGACGCCGAAAAGAAGTTCCTCTCCGGCTACCTGAAGAGCGGCATCCTGCAGGAGAACCCCTTCGAGACGCTAGACAGGGATGGCGTCGGGGAGCTGATCCGGATGGCACGCGAACGAGGCCGGGAGGCGAATCCGCACCTGAAGCTCGGGGTCTGCGGAGAGCACGGCGGCGACCCGGCGAGCGTCGCCTTCTTTCACGAGGCCGACCTGGACTACGTCTCCTGCTCACCCTTCAGGGTGCCAGGCGCCCGCCTCGCCGCCGCGCAAGCCGTCCTGAGGCAGAGATCCGGATGAGCGAAGCGGAGATTGGTCTTTTGACGGCGTTATCTCGGGTAAACTAAAGGTGAGCCTCGCTGCTGTTGTGAAAGGGGCGGCGCGTTGAAGGTAGAGAGAGACGCCATACTTACCTGTTCGGTCTGCGGGGTCGAGGGGCCCCACGAGCTCCTCTACCTCTCGGAGCACCTGTGCGCCAGCAGGTGTGTCAACTGCGGCACCACCCAGGTCTACTCGGACCACATCTACTCCGAGTACGCGCGCGACCTCGCCGAGCGAACCACGCACTTGCCGGTCAGGGTGGCCGGAGACATGCTGCGCCACCCGACGCAGATAGTGAAGTGGCCCTTCAAGGCGCTCCGCAAACCCTTCGGCCTTCTGCGAGAGGTAAACCAGGTAACCGCCTTCGAACAGAGCCGCAATAGAGCCCCGACGCCGGGGCGCCTCATCCGCTAGAGCGGGTTGGGAGAGCTGCGAGACGGGCTCCTCGTTATCTCCCGGCTAGTGCTCATCCGCCGAGATGAGATGCGCGAGAGCGTCCACGGCCTCCTGGGCATCCTCCCCCTCGGCCCGGATCGTTATGGTGTCACCCTTCTTGGCCCCCAACGTCATGATCTTCAATGAGCTCTTGGCGTTGGCCTCCCTCTCGCCCTTCACTACCACTATCTCGGAGGAGAACCCCTTGGCCGCCTTCACAAACCGCGCTGCCGGCCTGGCGTGCAAGCCCTCCTCCGGCCCCACCCTCGTCTCCCTCTCCGCCACGAACCGCTCCTCTCCAACCGGGTACCACCGGGGCCGCAGCCCCCACCGGTTTCAGTCTAACAGAGGGTGATTCCCGGTCGCGTACGCGCAGCCGGGCCGGTCTACGCAGCCTCTTCGATCTTCTCGACCCCTGGGATCGAGCTCTCGGTGAAGAACGACTCGGGGTCGATTGGGAAAGTTACCCGGCACTCGGCTGCGGGGATGTGCCGACGCGCGATCTCCAGCGCCCGCTCGATGGTCTCGGCCTGCACCATCACCCTGAATCGCGCGGCGCCGCTGCTCACCTGGACTGAGATCCTTACCATCTCCCTACCTCACTTCTTCGCCTCTGCGACGTCCGATTTCGCACGTCGCCTACGCTTCTACAGATCGGCACTCTAGACCATC
>DASTQK010000253.1:0-4950 GCA_035761765.1 Rubrobacteraceae bacterium | reverse complement strand
TGCTCCGTGGCACCCATGATGCGGAAGCCGATCTCGTAGACCGGGTCGTTGGCGCGCGCGAGAGACTGGATCTGGGCGACGGTGGTACCGTCCTCGTCCGTGTACGCCGAGAAGGTGTTCCAGCCGGACTCGGGATGGCCTTCTGGGGTCATGACGGTAAAGGATTCGTCGTCGGCGTAGATCACGCGCACCCCGGTGTGCACGGGCATACCGCCGACCGAGGCGCTTATGAAGAGCACCTCGCCGGGTGCTACGCCGGCCATCGAGGGGTAGAACCGGCTGTTGGGCGGCTGGAACTCGGGGAAGCGCTCTTTCCAGATGCGCACGGCCTCTTCGGGGGTCACCTCGACGCCCGCAAGACTTACCCGGTAGGTCTTCTGCCAGAGCTGTCCGAAGCCCTGCAACGCCCCGACCTCACGCCGGCCCTGTACGTTCACGTTGGCGGCACCGGCCGGTACGTCGGAGACCTTTAGCCTCTCCACGCGCTGCGCCCAGAAGGCGGCGTCGCGCGGCTCGCGGCTGGGTTGGCGTTCCTCGCTGCGCCCTTCGCTTTGTGGCGTCTGGTCGGTCATGGGGTCCTCCCTCTGGTCAAGGTTTCAGGATTGTGCTGGTGCCTGATACCTGATGTCTTCTCTTTATCCACCGCAGCGGGGTGGTGATCACGTGTAGCGCCGAGAGGATCAGGGCATTGTGGCGGATGTTCTTGTAGCAGCGCCACTGCCGTTTGGGGTCCACGCAGACGATGCGGGTCTCGACCTCGCTCGCAGCGCCGAAGTGAGCGGCCACGTTCCTTAGCGTGCGTTGCCAGGTCCTGTCTTCCAGTCTGTGGAGGCCGAGAGGCATCATGAACTCGTAGAGCGGGTCGTTCGCGCGGATGAGGAGGTGAGCCTGGGCGACGGTCGTGGCGTCCTCGTCCGTGTGGGCACTGAAGGTGATCCAACCCGAAAAAGGGTGCCCCTCGGGCGTCATGTAGGTGAAGGACTCCTCGTCGGAGTAGAGGACCATGACGCCGCTGAGGCCGCCCAAGAGGGCGACGGCGCCGGGCACGAGCCCGCCCGCTGGCACGCGGAAGCCCTTCTCTCCGAACCCGGAGAGCTCGGGGAAGCGTGCCCGCCAGGCTTCGACGACCTCGGCAGGCGGCGCGCTCGCGCCTTCCAGGCGCACCCTATAGGTCTTCTGCCACATCTTGCCGAAGCCCTGCAACGGACCGACCACCCGGCGGCCCTCGACGTTGGGGCCTGCGGTCCCCTCCAGCGTCTTCACGTAGCGAGCCCAGTGGGTGGCGTCGCGGGGTTGCGGTTCTACGTGCCGCTGCTTGCCCTGTGGGCTTTGCTCTCTCATCTTCGCTCGCTTCCCGGCTTCAGCTAAAACCTCAAGACCCTTCTACGCCGCTCCCGCCCGTACGGCTTCCTCTTCCGAGTCGTAGATACCGATGGCGTCGTCGAGGCGTGTGATCTGGAAGATGTTGCGGTAGTGCTCGGACAGGCCGTAGGTCAGAAGCCTCTGCTTCTCGCGGTTGACGCGGATGAGCAGCGTGACCAGGAGCCCGATACCGCTACTGTTCATGTACTCGAGGCCCTCGAAGTTCAGTACTATAGCGTGCACCTTCCCGTCGCTCGCCTGGTTGTAGGCGTCCATCAGGACACCCTCGGCGAACGCGGTCAGCTCGCCCTTCACGTCGATGACGCTCACGTCGTCGTTCACCTTGCGCACGTCCATCGTTACCTGTGCCTGGGGCATGTCCTCTCTCCTTTCCCGGTTTATCAGCCTGACTCCCTCGAACTCGCCGCGCAGGGCATGCACAACTCCATAGCTCAGGCTGCCCCGCTCAGGGCCGTCTCCTCGTCCGGAAACACGCTCACGAAGTCCGAGAGGCGGGTGATGTTGAAGATCTCTACGTAATGGTCGGAGAGCCCGTAGGCCACGAGGCGGCGCTTTGTGGCGCGCGCCCTGGCGAGCAGGCCCACGATCAGGGCTATCCCGGTCGAGTTGATGTAGTCTACCCCTTCGAAGTTGAGGAGGATAGTCTCCGGATTATCCCTCTCCGCCTCGGCGTAGGCGGTACCTAGGGCCTCCTCGGCGAAGCCGTTGATCTCTCCTCGCAGGTCGAGCACGGCGCCGCCGGGTTCCCGGCGCACCTCCACCTCCAGGTGCCGCACGGCCATCACTTCCCTCCTTCCGCTCGGTCGTCGAGGTGCAGGATCAACTCGACTGTGTGGTGGTGCTCGTCGCCGGTCACGTTCATCTTGTCGACCATGCTCTTGATGAGGAAGAGCCCCCAGCCACGCGGGGTCTGCACACCCTCCAGCTTGGCCTCGAGGTCCGGTATCTCGGAGTCGAAGGCCGGCGGCCCGCTCCCCTCGTCGGTGATCTTGACGAAGAGCTCGGTGTCGGAGGCAGAGACCTCTATGACGACCGGCAACTCCGCCCTGTAATGGTTGCCGTGCTCCATCGCGTTCATCGTTGCCTCCGCCACGGCCGTCTTGAGCCGCTCGAGGGCCGGAGCCGGCAACCCGAGCCCCTCCACGGCCACGGCGACCTTCTCCATCGCCTGCCGCTCGTTGCCCGGCTCGCTGGGCACGCTCAGCTCGGCGAGCATCCGTCGGGCTCCGCTCCTGGGTGCCGTCACAGCTCCTCCGATCTCTCCAGGGTGACCAGCGTGATGTCGTCTTCCTGCTCCCAGCCCTCTTGCGTGAAGCGAGTGAGCTCGGAGAGGAGGAAGCTGATCAGTGCGGAGCCGCCCGAACGGTGGGTGCCGACGAGCCCCTGCAGCCTCGGGAAGCCGAACATCTCGCCTCTCGGGTCGTGCGCCTCGACGAGGCCGTCGCTGTAGAACAGCACGCTCTCGCCCTTCTCGACCACGATCTCCTTCTCCTCGTAGCCCATCCCCGGCATCAGGCCGAGTGGCATCCCGGTCGCCCGCAGCTCCTGCGCCCCCTCCGAGCGTCCGGCGCGCCGCCTGTAGGGCAGGTCGTGGCCAGCGTTGGCATACAGCAACCGGCCGCTCTGGGGGTCGAGGACGGCGTAGAGGCAGGTGACGAACATGTTGGGCGGGATGTCCTGCACCAGGACCTCGTTAACCCGCTGGAGGACCTCCCCCGGCGAGAACAGGCGCTGGGCGGCGGCCCTCAGCATGGTGCGCGTCGTCGCCATCACCAGCGCGGCCGGCACGCCCTTGTCCGTGACGTCACCGACGACGAGGCCGAGGCGCCCGTCTTCCAGGTCGACGAAGTCGTAGAAGTCGCCGCCGACCTCGCGGGCCGGCTGGTAGTAGGCCGCCACGTCGTAGCCAGGAAGCTCTGGCAGGGACTTTGGCAGGAGGGTCTGCTGGATCAGACGCGCAACCCTGAGCTCCTGCTCGATGCGCTCCCGCTCCTGGGCCTCCTGCTGTTGCTGTCTGACGAGCTGGGCCACCCGCACAGCCGGAGCCGTCTGGGTAGCCAGATCACTGAGAAGCTTTCTATCGTCCGCCGAGTACTCCTGCTGGGAGAGACGCGGGCCGAGATTGAGGATGCCTATAAGCTCACCCTGGCTCACAAGCGGCACAACCAGCTTGACGCCGGCCTCCTTCATCTCCCTGAGCGCCGGGGAGTCGAGCTCCAGCTTCTCGACCTCGACCACCCCCGAGACGCTTGCGAGATAGGTGAGGATCGGGTCGTTGGGCGCTATATCCAGCTCGGGCGCCGCCTGGTGCGGCACGTCCGTAACGGCGGGCGTCTCGGAGCCAGGCATCTTGCGCCCGTCGCGCCGCAGCAGGTTCTGCCAGAACCCTTTCCTGTTCTTTGTCTGCGCTGTCATCTGACCTCCTTGCGCGCCATTGTAGGCACCGACCGTCTCCAGAGCGTTACGAAAAGCGTTACGGGACTCTTCTCACCCGAGAATTATCTCGCACCTAGCTTCACCTTTCCTCCCCCCGCACCCGAGCCAGCGGGCACAGCCGCAGGCGAGCGTGCGCGGGCTGCATGGGGCCAGCCTACCCGAATCGACGCACGCCGCGCCTGTGCACGTCTCTCGATACAGCGCGTAGGCGTAAGGGATGCCCGCGGCGTCCAGCCCGAGAACGGTCACGACGATCCACGGCACACCCTACGCCCGTCTCCCAAACGTTACGGGGAGCGCTCACTTTACTAGCTAGTTCACCCTTGCGCGAGGCGCTCCCTGGTTAGGAGGCCGCGCCGCCTTTCGAGGTCGGCATTATGTTCTGGTTGAGGCAGAAAAGGTTATCCGGGTCGTACTTGTCCTTGAGCGCGACCAGGCGCCTGAACTTCTCGGGGTCGTAGGCGGTGCGCACGCGCTCCTCGCCCTCGTCGCCGATGAAGTTGAGGTAGGTGCGCTCGCTCGTCCACGGCTGCATGGCGTCATAGATCTCGCGCGCCCACCTTATGTGCTTCTCGGGGTCGGCCGGGTCGGCCCACATGGAGATGGCGTGGAAGTTGAAGGCCGAGTCGCGTAAGCCGAGCGGCGTCTCCTCGTCCGGCACCCGCGCGAGGGCGCCGCCCATCGGGAGCAGGAGTAGCTGCGTCAGGGGCGAGGTGACCTTCGCGGCCTGCTCGACGAAGGTGTCTATCGCCTCGTCTGGCAGCTCCTCGAGAAACCCCGCCTTCCAGTAGTTCTGCATGCCGGAAGGTGTCCCTGCGTCGGAGAGACTCTGGAGCACGGTGTAGGGCATTGGCTGAACCATGTCTACGGCGGGCGGTATGGCCTCCTGCAGCGGTCTTATGGCCTCCTTGCCCTCCTCGATAGAACCGAAATAGCAGAACACGACGCCGAGGACCTGCGTGCCCTGCACCGGCTCGGGCACGAACGGTTCGGGCGGCGCGGTCACGAATGCGCAGCCGCCACCGAGCTCGTCCGGAGCCTCCGCTATGAAGTCCCGGTAGAAGCGCAGGACCTCGCGCGCCCGAGATGCCGGGTACATCAGCATTCCGCCTAGCAGGATCGGGCCTACCG
>DASTQK010000252.1:0-4547 GCA_035761765.1 Rubrobacteraceae bacterium | reverse complement strand
GTTCGGCAGCGCCTGGCCGACGGCCGCCGTCACATCGTCCTCGCCTGCTCCCGATGTAGCTGTGGCGGTCGCCGTGGCGGTGGCCGTCGCGTCGTCGCCGGTGGGGTTGTCGTCGAAGACTCGTTGGCCTCCGCGATCGTCTCCTCCAAGGTTGTCCGCGCTAGGGTTGTCATCAAAGCCAGCAGCTCGTCGTAGTTCCTTATGCTGGCCAGAAACAGACCGCCTTCTCTGACCTTCCAGCGGATGCTCCGGGCGGCCAAGAGCAGATCGTCCCTGCTCATCATGTGCGGCAGGGCGTTGTCGCAGGAGATGACCGCGTCGAAGGTGCCCTCCACCGATCCTTCCAAGGTGCGGAAGTCCGCCGTGCCGAAGTCGATCTCCACACCGAATCTCTTCGCCTCTTGCTTGGCGCGCTCGACCGAGCGGGGACTCAGATCGGTGGCGGTAAGGCGATGCCCCAAGAGGGCAAGGCCTATCGCTTGGGTGCCGATACCGCAAGAGCAGTCGAGTATCGATAGGCTCCCCCGTCCGGTCTCGGAACGCAAGAGTGTGTCCAACACCTCGCCCTGCCACTTTACTGCCTCGTCCCAGCTGCCGAAGATCAGGTGGTACTCGCCGGCGAGGCGGTCGTAGAACTCTTGGATGGAGAGGGTCATCGCCTTTCATCGTAGCAGGGTGCTGGACTGGTGCGATTACCCGTTACCAGTTGCGCGACAGGTCTCTGAAACCGCCTCTAACTCACTACTCGAAGTCTGAGAGCGGACTGCACACTATGCCCTCTCAGGGGTCGCGCAAAAAGCGTAAGAAGGGACCAGCTTAGCGTCCCTCATAACAGGACGTCTCTGGCTCATCCCGATCCCCTAAAGGGCTAAGATAGGCAAGCTTGAAGTAGACTCGTCCCTATGGAGAACGGAGGGCACCGGCTTGCGCATAGGATTGCAGGTTCCACGCTTCACTTGGCCTAACACCCCCGGTTCGATCGGACCGAAGCTAGCACAAATCGGGAAGACCGCCGACGAGGCCGGCTTCGCGAGCATGTGGGTGATGGACCACTTCTTCCAGATCAGGGGGGTCGGCGAAGCCGAGGAACCCATGCTCGAGGGCTATAGCGCCCTCAACTACTTGGCGGGCATCACCCATCACGTGAAGCTCGGCACCCTGGTTACCGGCGTGCACTACCGTTATCCGGGCATCCTGCTGAAGACTGTTACCACCCTCGATGTGCTCTCGGGCGGGCGCGCCTACTTCGGCATCGGTGCGGGATGGAACGAGCGCGAGTCCAAGGGCTTGGGCGTGCCGTTCCCGCCCACCGCGGAGCGCTTCGAGCGGCTGGAAGAAGCCTTGCAGATCGCACACCAGATGTGGTCGGGAGAAATCAAGCCTTACAGGGGCAAGCATTATCACCTCGAGGAGGCGATGAACAATCCACCGGCCGTGAGCCGGCCGCGTCCCCCCATCCTGGTCGGCGGCATGGGTGAGAAGAAGACTTTGCGACTGGTTGCGCAGTACGCCGACGCCTGCAACCTCTTCGCATACGGGGGAGCGGAGACGATCCGCCACAAGCTGGAGGTCTTGAAACGTCACTGTGAGGATGCGGGTAGAGACTACGAGGAGATAGAGCGGACGGCCCTGGGCACCATCAACCTCGGTCCGGAGAGCATGAGCCCCCGTGACGTAATCGGGATGTGCAGCGACCTGAGCAAGGCAGGCATCCAGCACCTGATCTTCAACATGCCCAACGTGCACGAGATCTGGCCGCTCGAGACGTTTGGGCGGGAGGTCATACCCGCTGTGGCGGCGCTGTAGTGACGGAGGGATGTAGCTATCCAGATCGCTGTGTCGCCCAGAACGCCCAGCACTACTGACGAAGGAACCCTATCTCTTGATTCGTAGTCAATCCATGTAGGTATCTCTAGGCCCCCGGCGACCCCCATAAAAAGCCATTCTCGCTCTCGGCGCGGCTTGGTTGACCCGCCTGGACCCTCACGGATAAGTGGTCACGTACTCCGTTGGGAGAGGAGCAGCTACTTCTTTGAACCACCGTTGTCTGAACAACGTTCAGATCTCCTGGGATGGCCAACAAGGGCCGTCCGCAAGTAAAATAAGCACCGGAGGTGAGCTCTAGGTGCCACTTACCACCGACTCGCTCGTGTCCACCAAGCTGCGACCCTCCCAGGCGCGCCCGAATCTGGTCGCGCGGTCGCGGCTGACTGCCAAGCTCGAGCGAGAAGCCGGTCGCAAGCTGACCTTGATCTCGGCTCCGGCTGGCTTCGGCAAGACAACTCTACTCGTTGAGTGGTTGAAGGGCAGCGAGGATGGTGACCAATCCGTCGCCTGGGTGTCGCTGGACGAAGGAGACAACGATCCTGTCCGGTTCCTCTCCTACCTCGTCGCCGCGCTTGGGAGAACCGTAGGGGAGGGGTTCGGCGAAAGTGTCCTCGCCACGCTTCGCTCGCCTGAGCCGCCGCGGATGGAGGCGGTGCTGGGTGCCTTGATCAACGAGTTTGCCGATCTCCCGGGAGAGGTAGCTGTGATCCTCGACGACTACCACGCCATCGATTCCGAGGGCGTGCATACGATCGTCTCTTTCCTGCTGGAGCACCTAGCGCCCAACGTGCACCTCGTTATCTCGAGCCGCATCGACCCGCCCCTGCCGCTCTCGAGGTTGCGCGCCCGCAACCAGATGATGGAGCTCGACGCCGCTGATCTGACCTTCACCCCAGAGGAGGCGGCGAGTTTCCTGAACACTGTGATGAGGCTGGACCTCTCGGCCGAGGATGTCGCCATGCTGGAAGAGCGCACCGAGGGATGGATCGCCGGGTTGCAGCTGGCCGCGCTCTCCATGCGCGATCGTCAGGACGTCTCTGCCTTCATCAGCGCCTTCTCCGGTAGCCACCGCGACGTACTCGACTATCTGGCCGAGGAGGTTCTCGAACGCCAACCCGGGCAAGTGCGAGCGTTTCTCCTTGAAACCTCCATCGCCGAACACTTGACCGGTACCCTCTGCGACGCGCTCACCGGCCACTCCGATGGGCAAGAGATGCTGGAGAGGCTGGAGAGGGAGAACCTCTTCATCTTTGCGCTGGACGAGGAGCGTAGATGGTACCGTTACCATCACCTCTTCGCCGAGTTCCTGCGCGGCCGCCTAGTGCGCGAAAGACCTGAGAGCGCGGGTGAGCTACACCTAAGGGCCTCCGGCTGGTACGAGGGCAAAGGGCACCATGCAGAAGCTATAGGGCACGCGCTCTCCGCCCCCGACCACGACCTCGCGGCGCGGCTGATCGAGGAAGGCGTCGAAGGGGCAGTGGAGCACGGCGAGGGCACCACCGCGCTGCGTTGGCTGGAGGCATTGCCCACCGAAGCCAAGCGTCGCAGGCCCCGGCTGTTCGTCGAGCACGCGGTGGCCCTGGTGATCACCGGCCGCCCGGACGACGCCGAACCCCTCCTTAGAGAAGCCGAGCGGGCGGGCGAAGTTGGCGGGGAGGACAGCCGGTTTCTGTTGGGGTTCGCCTCGGCTGTCCGGTCCTGGCTCGCCCGCCTCCGGGGGGACGCGCCCGAAGCCGTCGAGCTCGCCCGGCGGGCCCTCTCGCTCCTGCTCGACGAAGAGGCGCCCCATCGCAACTACGCCGCCGTCCGCCTGGGAGACGCGCTCAGGGCCGTCGGCGATCTGGCGGCGGCGGGCGAGGCCTACGCGGAGGCCGCCGAGATCGGCCGGGCCGCTCGCCACGCCTACGGGAGGCTCGCGGGCATAGTGATGCACGCCAGGGTGCGGGCAGAGCAGGGCCGCCTGCGGGAAGCGGACGAAGCGTTCCGGCGTGCGCTGCAGCTACTGACAGAGGGGGGCTTCGAGCTGTCGCCCGCTGCAGGGGTCGCCCACATAGGGATGGGCGCCCTCCTTTACGAGCGCAATGACCTGGACGGGGCGCAGCGCGCACTGGAGAGGGGCGTGGAACTGGCTGAACGCACCGGGGACGTCAGCACCCTGGTGTGGGCGTACGTCACCCACTCGCGGAACAAGCGGGCGCGGGGGGACGAGGGGGGAGCACTCGAAAGCGCCCGCCAGGCGGAGCGCCTCGCCCGCGACTCCGGCGCCGATCTGCAGATCGCCATCGCCTTAGCCTGGATGGCGCGGCTGCGCCTGGCACGGGGCGACATGGCTGAGGCGGCTGTCCTGGAGCAAGAGCGAGCCGCAAATGCAGAGAACGCCGCGGACGCCGCGCGGGTGGTGGACCGGCTAACCTCGGCGAGGCTACTCCACGCCCGGGGTCGACACCGTGAGGCGCTGCCGCTGCTGGAGGACGTGGGTGAGGCGGCGGAGGAGGCGGGGCGAACGGGCGACCTCATAGAGATCCTCGCTCTGCAGGCACTGGCACTGTGGGTCGGGCAGGAGAAAGAGCGAGCCGTAAGCACCCTGGGGCAGGCCCTTGCCCTGGCGGAACCCGAGGGCTACGTCAGGACCTTCGTCGACGAGGGTCTCCCCATGGTAGAGCTCCTCTCTATGGCGCTCGAAGCCCGGCAGAGGGACCGCCTGGACCCGCCAGTCTCGG
>DASTQK010000251.1:0-8033 GCA_035761765.1 Rubrobacteraceae bacterium | reverse complement strand
AGTAGGAGTGTGACCAGAAGAGGAGGTTCCAACCAATCCCCATAATTTCCAGGGCAATCACGAAGCGGGCCTGGCAGGATTCGAACCTGCGACACACGGCCCCGGAAACCGTTGCTCTATCCCCTGAGCTACAGGCCCACTGTCCGGAATGCCTATTCTATTAGGTGCTCGCTGCTCATTCCAGCTCCAGGTTCAGCCTGCCGTCTATGTCTGGATCGCCCTGAGGGCGCTCAGGGCTTCCTCTACGTGCCTGGTTACCCCGAATTGTGACGAGAAGACGTGCCTGACGACGCCTTCTTTATCGATCACATAAGTCACCCTGCCTGGGAACAGCCCGAAGGTGCTGGCAACCTTGTAGAGTCGTCTTACCCGACCTTCTGCGTCGCTCAACAAGGTGAAAGGGAGATCGTGCTTCTTCACGAACCGCTCGTGCGATGCCACCGGGTCGGAGCTTATCCCAATCACCTCGGCATCCAGCTTCGTAAACTCCTCGTGATCGTCCCTTATGGCGCACGCCTGCCTGGTGCAGCCGGGGCTGTCGTCCTTGGGGTAGAAGAAGAGAACCACGGGACGGCTCCCCAGGAAGTGCTTGAGGCTCACGACCTCTCCCGACTGGGAGGGTAACGCGAAGTCCGGGGCCAGGGACCCCACGTCCACCTTCTTCGTCCCGACGCCCATGAGGTTCGTCTCCCGTATATGATGCAGCCAACCTGTCGGGAGTAATTGTATGGGGCATTAGGGTGGAGCGGTGTGAAAGCGTCGAGGATCCGGGCGGGCTTTGCAATCATTGGCGCACCGTATAAACTACGCCGCACCTGACGCCATGTACGCTGTTATCTCCGACATCCACGGCAACCTGGAGGCGCTGGAGGCCGTCCTGCGGGACTTGCCCGAGGAGGTCAGCATCGTCTACTGCCTCGGAGACGTGATCGGCTACGGGGCCAACCCCGACGAGTGCTGCGACATCGTGCGCGAGCTGGGGATGCCGGTAATCTCGGGCAATCATGACCTGGCGGTTACGGATCTCGAGACGGACCTGAACTGGTTCAATCCGGTAGCAGCGGCGGCGGTGGTGTGGACGCGCGAGCACCTGAGCCGGGAGAACGCGGATTTCTTGAGGACCAGGCCACGCATGATCGAGACGCGCGACGCCCTCTTCGTCCATGGCTCCGTGCGCGACCCGGACGAGTACATAATCAACGCGGCCTCGGCGCAGGATAACCTGGAGATCCTGAAGTCTCACTACCCGGGCATCCCGATCTGCTTTTTCGGCCACACGCACGTGAAGACCGTGACCCCCTCACCGAACGGGCCCGTGATCGAAGCGCACACCCTGGACCTGAGCTCGAACGGCCCCTACCTGGTGAACCCCGGCTCGGTCGGCCAGCCGCGCGACGGGGACACCTTCGCCTCCTACGTACTCGTCGAGGGCGAGCGTGTCAGGTACCGCTTCGTCGAATACGACATAGCGAAGGCGCAGGCCAAGATCCGGTCCGCCGGTCTCCCGGGCATGCTGGCCGACCGACTGGCGGTTGGCCGCTGAGAACGAACCGGCGGTCGTGGAACCCCCTTTCCCCAAGCTCTTTACCGTGCAGGAGGCGAACGCCCTCCTTCCGAAACTGACGGAGCTCCTCGAAGACGTCGCGCGCCACCGCGACTCTCTGCGCGAAAAGGCCCCGCACATGGAGACGATCCTGCGCGCCTCCGGCGCTAACGGCGGCGGCAGAATCGGCTCGGAGTACGGCGTCGAGGCGTACAACCTCTACCTGGCCGTAGAGCGCATCCGGGAGCTTGGCGTTATTTTGAAGGACCTGGACATGGGCCTCCTGGACTTCCCGCACGAGCGCGAGGGACGGGTCGTCTTCCTGTGCTGGCACCCACCCGAAGGGCGCGTCGCCTTCTGGCACGAGATAGAGGCCGGCTACGCCGGACGCCAGCCGCTCTAGTGCGAATAGTCCTCCAGCGCGTCAGCGAAGCCTCGGTCGCGGTCGGTGGCGAGGAGGTCTCCGAGATCGGTCCCGGCCTCCTGCTACTCGTCGGGGTCGCCACGGGCGACGAGGAAGCCCAGGCTGAGTGGCTCGCGGAGAAGGTGGCCGGCTTGAGGATCTTCAACGACGAGGATGGGAAGATGAACCTGAGCGTGCGTGACGTCGAGGGCGGCGTACTCGCCGTCTCGCAGTTCACCCTGCTCGCCGATACGAGAAAGGGCAAGCGCCCGAGCTTCGTACACGCGGCCCCGCCGGAGGAGGCCGCGCCGCTCTTCGACTACTTCTGCGAGAGGCTTCGTGCGGCGGGCGTCAGTCCGGTAGAAGTCGGCTCCTTCGGGGCGATGATGGAGGTAGCTCTCGTCAACGACGGCCCCGTCACCATAGTCCTCGAGCGGTAGCAGGGTTCAGCCCCTGGCGATGACCCACACGGCGCGAACCATGCCGTGGATCGTGCGAATCCAGAACTGCTCGCCGATCCCCACCCGCAAGAACACACCGAGAGGAGGCAGAGTATGGCGATTACGATGCGTAGCAGATCTATCGAGAGCCTCCTCGTATCGCCTCGGGGCTCTCGCTGGTTCACGCTTCGAGCGCGGCTCTAACCCATAGCGCTCTCTGAGAGATGGGACTTCCCCGCCTCCCTCCAGGCGCTGTAGCCGCCCTCGTAGCGGAACAGCTCGCCGTCGCGCACCTCGACGGTCTTGTCAGAGATGCGGTCGAGGAAGTAGCGGTCGTGAGAGACGAAGACGACCGTTCCGGAGAACCGCTCCAGCTCCCGCTCGAGGACCTCGAGCGAACCTATGTCCAGGTGGTTGGTCGGCTCGTCGAGGACGAGGCAGTTGGGCTCAGCGAGCATGAGAAGGAGGAGCTGCAGCCGCGTGCGCTCGCCACCGCTCAGGCTACTTACGGGCTCGCGCACCTGCTCGTAGCGAAAGAAGAAGCGGCCGAGCAGGTTCACCGCCTCGCCCTCGTAGAGCGGCTTCGCGTCGCGCACCAGCCCGAGGGGAGTCGCCGCAGGTGGCGGCTCGGGGTCCTGGGCAAGGTACCCGATCCTTATGGACGGACCCACCCAGCGCTCTCCCTCCGTGGGCTTGATGATGCCTGCCAGGAGCTTCGCCAGCACGCTCTTGCCAGCACCGTTCGCCCCGATCACGCCTACCCGCTCGCCGCGCGAGACCGTAAGGTCCGCGCCGATGAGGACAGGATCTTCCCCGAAGGCCACGCTCGCCTCGCGCAGCTCCAGGACCTTCTTGCCGCCCCGGACGTAATCGCGGAAGCCCAAGCCTATCTTGCGTCGCTCCAGCACCGGACGGTCTACCTTCTCCATACGCTCGATCTGGCGCTGCTTGACCCTGGCCTGGCGGGCGTGCCGCTGGTTCTCCGTATTGTGCGCCCACTGCTGGAAGCGGGCTATCGCCGCTTCCAACCGTGCTATCTCCTTCCGCTGGGTGGTGTAGAGTTGCTGCTGGCGCTTGAGCGCGAGCTCGCGCGCGAGCACGTAGGCCGAGTAGTTGCCCGGCCACGAGCTGATACGTCCGCCTTCCAGCTCGACGATCTCCGTGACGGTCTCGTCCAGCAGGTAGCGGTCGTGGGAGACGATGACGACAGCCCCCTCGAAGGTCCGGATCAGGGCCTCCAGCCGCTCCCGGCGCGCAGCGTCGAGGTGCGACTCGGGCTCGTCCAGGAGCAAGACGTCGGGACGCCGCACGAGGCACGACGCGAGAGCTGCGAGCTTGCGCTGCCCGCCGCTCAGCTCGGAGGTGGGCCTGTCGGTGCCGTCGAGCCCGAGCGACCGGAGATAGCCGCGCGCCTCGCCCTCGAAACCCTGCCCGCCCAGCTCGGTAAAACGCTGCAACAGTTGTCCGTGGCGCTCGAGCAGCCGCTGCAACTTTCTCATGTCACCGGCTGCCTCGGGAGATCCCAGCCGGGCCTCGCACGCCTCGATCTCCTCCATCGTCTGCGCCAACTCGGGACGCGCCGCCAGGACCACCTCGAGCGGCGTGCGCTCCTCGCCCTCGACGTGCTGGGGCAGGTAGGCGACGCTCGTACCCCGGCGCCGCGTCACCTCTCCCCCGTCCACCTCTTCCAGGCCCGCCAGGATCTTGAGCAGCGTGGACTTCCCCGCTCCGTTTCCGCCGACCAGCCCGAGCCTCGCCCCCTCGTTCACCTTCATCTCCAGGTCACGGAGGACGGCACGCCCTCCGTAGAACCTCGCCACTGAGCGGAGTTGGATCAGGGTCATGCGCGCCCGCCCGATGTTCCGGTCTTGTCCATGAGGTGGATGATGACGGCTGCCCGACCCGGACGCATCACCCATTTGCATGATTTCATCAATCCTCGTGCCCTGGCAGCTTGCGGACCGGCATGATCGCGAGGTCCTGCAGCATCGAGACGAGCTTGTCGCTCAGGGGATCTGTGGAGGTGATCCGGCTGCAAGCCGAAGGGGAACCGGTCCGTCGGCGGGCGCACGTTGAATTTCGTTGCGACGAGGAAGGCCAGCGGCAGCACCAATCCGACGGCGAGCTCGCGGTGGCTGCGCGAGATGGCTGGTGCTCAACCCCCAGGCACGAGGCCTTCGACGAAGAGCGTTGCGGGCTTTGTGTATCCCTCGCGCCTGACGCGCTCCAGAAAAGCCTCGCGGCGTTCGCGCAGCCTGCGTTGCGGGCCGGCTGACAGGAGTGGCAAACCCTCGGGCTCTCCTTCGGCAAGAATCAGCCTCTCCAGGTGACGGACCTCGTGTGGCGGCGAGACGCGCCACCGCACGTTGTCCAGCAACGCCTCGTGCAACCCGACCAGCCGTCCTGGCGATCCTATGCCGTAGAGCTCCGCGCCCGAGACCTCGCGCGCCAGCTCGGCCTGTAGTTCCTCGTCCTCGAGCTGGGCGGCCGGCACACAATCCACGAAGTCGCTCGTGGCCACGCGCCCTCTAGACCGGACCACCGAGACAAGCGCCTCGAGGGCATCTTCGGCCGCTCTCTCGCGCACGTCCAGCTCGTGCAAGAGGCCGGCGGAGTAGACCAGGTCGAAGGTCTGCGAACCGAAGGGCGGCTCGAAGACATCCCCCTCGACGAGGCGGACAGGCGCGGCGAGAGCGGCGTCTGCCAGCGCTTCCCGCCCTTCGCGGACGCGCTCTGCGTCGAGGATAAGAGCGGTGAGGTTTCCTTCGTCGCCGATCCTCTGGCTCAGGCCTTCCAGCCAGAGGGGGGAGGCGCCGCCGGCGTAGAGGACTTCGAGACCGTGGAGATCGCCCAGGAAGTCGAGCTCGCGCTCTGAGTAGGAGATCAGGTCGTCCTCCATCTCCTCGTGCTCGGCTGGTCTCAACGGATCGTCGTCGTACAATCTCCGCGGCATCGAGTTCCCGCACATCGTTCCAGTACAGGGTAACCACGCCCGCCGGCTACAGGGCGAGCGGCCCCGATCAGTAGAACCGATCAGAGTATAGCGAAAGGGGTGCGGCACTAGATAAGACGCGCGCTGGACCGAGCCGCAGGCCAGGAACTTCCGTCGCACCCGCCTCGATGCCCGTGACTGTGAGCGTGTCGTCCCAGCCGGTCGTGTCGCTGGCGTCGTCCGTCCCAGTCGGGTTGTCGCAGGCGATCGTCTCGTTCGGGGTTAGCCGAGGCTCTCCCGAGCCGCCATCACGCAAGCGAACCTGAATGTACGCCAGCGGCGGGAAGGTCACCGTGGCGCCTGCCCCTGGCGAGTTGGCGCCGCAGTCGGCGGCGCCGACCGTCGCAGTGTTGCCTGCCTCGTCAGGCAAGAAACCCGCCCTCCTCGTAGCCATAACCACGAACGACTAGAAGGGTGAAGGACGAGAAGAATTCTGAATATGAGCGGTGGATCTATTCTTGGGCGGAGGGAACTATTTCTTGTAGATCCCTAGAGGTCTACTGTCCTATGCCGCGTTTATAGACCCACCCAGAACAGCTCTATAAACCTGAGCGCCTCGAGAGCTATCAAGTTGTAGATACCAGGTCGTGTTCTATTGCCAGAATGGCTGCTTGCACCCGGTCTGAGACCCCGAGCTTTGTAATGATGCGGTGCACGTGGTTCTTTACGGTGCTCATGCTGATAGAGAGTTCACTAGCGATCTGCTTGTTGCTTTGTCCCCGCACTATGAGCTCGAGGACCTCCACCTCCCTCGGCGAAAGCGGTGTGGAAACGGACGGCTTGGGCGCAGGCCGATCCTTCCGCTGCTTTTCTTCGATCAGCCGCAAAAGCAGCTGCATGGCTACCTCTTGATTCAACGGGCTCTCGCCTCCGAGCCCTCTCCTGATTGCCCCGACGATCACCTGAGGCTCCATGTGTTTCAGGACGTAACCGGAGGCCCCCGCCTTTAGCGCCTCCAGTAGTGAGTCAGGCTCCTCAAGCGCGGTTAGCGCCAGCACGATGGTGGAGGGAGATTCCCGCTTGATCTCGCGGGTAGCCTCGAACCCGTCCATCTCGGGCATATGCAAGTCCATCAGGACCAGCTCGGGACGCAAGCGGCGGCAAAGCTCTACGGCCTCCCGACCGTCGTCCGCCTCTCCGACCACCACCAGATCCGGCCACTCGCGCAACATCTCTCTGATCGCAGCCCGAAACAGGGGGTGATCGTCAGCTATTATGAGCCTCGAAGGTCCAGACTGCGTTTCAGACCTCTGTTGCATTGTTCTTACTTGCACTCTTGGCAAACAAAAACCACCTACCTCGAGCTCAGGTAGCCGGTTGCGCCACTGGCTCCGCCCGCCCCTTGGGCGCCCATGCATGGGGTGGGTTTCTAAGCCTCTACTCTTTAGCGCCGTACACTTTACACTCAAATGCAGAGCAAAGCATACTGCAAATGAGTGATTTCTTGAGATCGTATAATCTCCCCGTCATGAAGGTCATTGTTGCAAGCGAGATCGTCAAGTACCACGGGGGCGACCTGAAGGTTCTCTCGGGTGCCTCGCTCTCGATCGAGGCCGGGGAGAAGGTAGGGCTCGTCGGGCGCAACGGCGCGGGCAAGACGACGCTGCTCGAGATCCTGGCCGGCAACTCCGAGCCGGACAGGGGCTCCGTCGAGCGCGTCGGCGGCGCCAGAGTGGGCGTCACATCCCAGAGCCTCTACGCAGGGGAGCGAGGCCGGATCTCCGTGGAACGGGAGATCATCTCCGCCTTCGAGCCCCTGATGCGGCGCGAGAGGGAGCTGGAGGAGCTGGAGGCCAGGCTGGCCGAGGACCCTTCCTCCGCACTACTCGAGCGCTACGGGAGGCTGCAGGGAGAGTTCGAGCGCGACGGCGGCTACGACTACAGGGCGCGTGCGGCCTCGACCCTCTCGGGCCTCGGCTTCGCCCCGGAGGACTGGAAACGCCCGGTGGGATCCTTCTCGGGCGGGGAGCAGAGCCGCATAGCCCTCGCCAGGCTCCTGCTCGAGGAGCCCGACCTAGTTCTCCTCGACGAGCCGACCAACCATCTCGATTTGGGGGCCATCGAGTGGCTAGAGAACTTCGTCAAGAGCGCCAGGTCCGCCGTGCTCGTCGTCTCCCACGACCGCTACTTTTTGGATGCCGTCGCGGGCTCGATCCTGGAGCTCGAAGACGGCAGGCTGACGCGCTACCCCGGCAACTACAGCCGGTACGTGACGGAGAAGAAGGCCAGCGAAGAGCGGCTCGCGCGCAAGGCGAAGGCGAACGCCGAACGCAGGGCGCAGCTCGAGCGCTTTATCGAGAGAAACAGGGCGAAGGCTAGGAAGGCCTCCCAGGCCAAGAGCAAGCAGAAGCTCCTGGACCGGATGGAGAAGATCGAGGCCCCCGGCAACGCCGGCAAGAACATGAGGCTCGACCTCGGCGACGCCTCGCGCGCCGGTCGCGTCGTGCTGGAGATGGAGGGCGTTCGCTACGCCCACGAGGACGCCGACGCGCCCCTACTCGAGGATCTCGACCTGGTCCTCGAGCGTGGCGAGCGAGTCGCCCTCCTCGGCTCGAACGGGACGGGGAAGAGTACGGTGATGCGCCTCGCCACCGGCGAGCTCTCCCCGCAGCGAGGCCGCGTCCGGCTCGGCCACAACGTCATCCCCGCCTACCA
>DASTQK010000250.1:0-6723 GCA_035761765.1 Rubrobacteraceae bacterium | reverse complement strand
CCGCGCTGGAGAGCACCAGCGCGAGCGTGACGTGGCGGCGCGTGAAGGTGGTCGTCAGCGCGGCGGTTGCGACCGCGAGCAGTACCAGCATGAGCGGTCCGTCCCCGAGCTTTAACTCCCCCACCTGGTACGCGCCGGTCGCTGGCGTCGCCAGCACTGCTGCGCCTACCAGCACGGCCGTCGGCAGTAGCAAGGAGGCCACGCGGCCCCTCAGGTTCCGGAGCTCGAGCTCGTGCATCGCGTCAGAGAGGCGGTTGAGCCCGTGGACGGCCAGCCCGTAGAGCAGCTCGGGCCCGGCCAGCCTCCCGAGTCTGCTGAACCCCAGCGCCGCCCGCAGCCACACCGGACGCGAGATAACGAGCGCAGCGCCGAGGGCGTAGGCCGCCAGCGCCATCACGTACTCGGGGAGGAGCTCGAGGTGGTAGGAGGCGTCGAGCGGCGTCGACGCCCCGAGCGAGACCTTGCCCGCCGCCTCGGCCAAGTACTCGAACGGGCCCGTGAAGAAGCCTCCGATGAGGCCGACGGCGCCGAGCGCCACGACCGGCGCCACGAGCAGCACAGGTACGGGACGCGCCTCCGCGCGAGGCTCGCCGAGGAATATGCCAGCCCACAAGCGCCAGGTGTAGGAGAGCGTGGTTGCGGCGGCCACGACCGCGAGGCTTGCCGAGAGGAGGCCGCGTTCGAGTGCAGCCGCGAAGAAGAACTCGTCGGCGAAGAAACCGACCGTGAGCGGAAGCGAGGTAAGCGTGGCGGCCGCGAGCCCCGAAGACACCGCGAGCAGGGGCATGGACCGTTTCAGCCCCCCGAGCCTGGTCAGACGGTCCTCGCCGGTCGCCTCCGTGACGGCGCCAGCACTCAGAAACAGCGCACTCTTCGCGATGGCGTGCACGATGACGTAGTACGCCGCTCCGCCGGCGCCGTACTCGCCGCCGAGGCCGTAGAAGGTGACTACAAACCCGTACTGGGCGATGGTGGAGTAGGCGAGGAGTTGCTTCAGGACGTCGCGCGTGAGTGCCAGGACGCCGCCGACCGCCATCGAGGCCACACCAGAGACCAGGAGCACGTCCAGCAAGGCCTCGCTCTTCTGAAGGAGCGGGTAAACGCGCCCGATCAGGAGCACGCCGGCGGCGACCATCGCCGCCGAGTGCAGGTAGGCGGAGACCGGCGTGGGCGCCGCCATCGCCCGTGGTAGCCAGAAGTGGAGCGGAGCCTGGGCGCTCTTCGCGAGGCCCGAGATTGCGATCAGGAGCCCGCAGCACGCAAGGAGCGGCCCCGCCTCGACGCGGCGGGCAAGCTCGGGGATCGAGAAGGTCCCGTACGCCTCGTAGAGGAGTAGCGCCCCGATCAGGAGCAACACCGCACTCACCCCGGTGACGAGCAGCGCCATGAGCGCCGAGGCTCGCGATTCCTCTTTATGGGCGTCGTAGCCGATCAGGTAGTAGGAGGCGATCGCCGTGAGGTCCCAGAAGAGGAACAGGAGGATCAGATCC
The DNA here is from genome assembly GCA_035761765.1 of Rubrobacteraceae bacterium. GTDB lineage: Bacteria > Actinomycetota > Rubrobacteria > Rubrobacterales > Rubrobacteraceae > JALYGY01. The sequence goes on along the minus strand of DASTQK010000250.1, from coordinate 5,233 downwards.
TGCGCCATCGCGAGACCGACCATGGCCCCCATGAAGAGCAGCACGAAGAAGTAGAAGCCCACGGCGTCGGAGGCGGGGCGTCCCTCATGCTCGAGGTGCAGCGGCAGATAGCTCGAGGAGTAGAGGAGCACGGCGAAGCCGATCCCCGTGGCCAGCAGCGCGTACAGCGCGGCGAGCCCGTCGAGCGCTACCGCGAAGCGCAGATCCCAGCTCTGGACCCAGGCGACATCCAGCCCTCCCCCTCCAGTCAGCCACGCCCCGAGCGTGGCCGCAGTGGTGAGGCCGGCGAAGGCCGTCCCCACCGGGGCCGCGTAGGTCGGCTTTATAGCCCCGGCAGCCACCGTGGCGGGAGCTGCGAGTAGGGCGAGGATGAGCGGCACCACGACGGCGAGTGCCGTCAACGCCGTTCTGCCGTCTCGCTCAAGTTCTGTCCTCCGCGCGGTAGAGGTCTGCCATCAACCACAGATACCCTGAAACGTTGCGTTCCTAATACCCGGGAGCCACTTCGTGAGAGAACTCTAACCCGCACGGCGTAGCTCCGGAGGACGCGACGTAGGAGAACGCTACGATGCGGCGTGAGGGGCTTCCGCTATCGATCGTCGAGGGTGCTCACCTTGCTGGTCTCCTGGTGGGTCGGGCGGGGTCCGGCGAGCAGGGGCAGGCAGAGCGTCATCTTCGTCCCCTCGCCGATGCGGCTAACGGCCTCGACGTGGCCGCCATGCGCCTCGACGATCGTCTTGGCTATGGGGAGGCCAAGTCCTGCGCCGCCCAGCCTGCGCGAGCGCGCCTTGTCGAGGCGGTAGAAGCGCTCGAAGATGCGCGGGAGCTTCTCTTCGGGGATGCCGGGGCCGCGGTCTTCGACGCTGATGCGCAGCTCGCCGGAGCGAACGGAGGAGGAGAGGGTGATCTTGCCCCCGGCCTGGCCGTACTTGGCCGCGTTGTCTATCAGGATGAGCACGGCCTGCTCTATCCTCTGAGCGTCCGCCTCGACGAACCCCGTGCCTTCCAGGTTGGTCTTCAGTGTTGCGCCGCGCTCGCGCACAAGGACCGCGGCCCTCCCGGCGAGTAGCTCGAGGAGTGCCTCCACGGAGACCGTCTCCAGGTCGAGCGGCAGCGTGGCGGAGTCCGATCTGGCGAGGAAGAGCAGATCCTCGACCATCCGCGACATCCTCCTGGATTCCTCGACTATCTCCGCGTAGAGCTCGGTGTGCTCGGGATCTCCGCCGCGCGCCAGGCCGACCTGGGCGTTGCCGCGCAGCACGGTGAGGGGTGTTCTGAGCTCGTGCGAGACGTCGGCTATGAACTCGGTCTTCGCCTGCGACGCGGCTTCGACCTTCTCGGTTGCCGCCTGCTGCTCAGCGTAGAGCCTGCGCAGCTCGTTGACCACGTGCACTGCCGCGTAGGCCAGCGCCGCCCCGGCCAACAGAAGGCCGCCGATCACCGTGAGCAGCACTACCCTGGCGGTTATCGTGGCCCGGTCCACCCTGTCAAGCGCCTCGTCGGAGAGCCGCTCGCCCAACCCATCTAGCTTTTCGGCGGCTTTCTCCATCTGACTTATCCGGTACAGACCCGTGTCGCTGACCTCGGTGAAAGCCTTCCCTCCGTCCTCCTGGTCTTCCTGGTAGAGGCTTATCGCCGGCCGGAAGTCCTCGTAGTACTCGGTCGCCATAGCGCGGATCTCGTCTGGCTGTGGGGCCGAGGGGTCACTGACGCCGACTTCCTCGAGCTCGTCTATCTCCTCGTGGAGCCTGCGGTACGCGCCCTCGAAATCGTCGATGCCGCCGCGCGAGACGCCGGCGAAGGCGATGTTGCGGTGGTAGTGCCTCAGGTCGAGGACGGCAGCCCGCAGGTCGTCGCCCTCGTCCTCCAGCTCGACGTCGTAGCGGGCTTCGCGGGTGGCGTCCTCGACGCGCTGGTTGACCAGGATCCCGACCAGCCCGGCGATCAGGATCGCCACCAGCAGCCCGCCGACGGCCGCGATGGTGATCCTCCAGGGCTGCTCGCGGCTACCCTCGAGCCACCTCATGCCACATCCCTTCCGGGAGAGCCGGCGCTCCCCGCCAAGACTCGCTGGACGCCTCGATTATACTGTGGAGCACCATGCACGTCCTGATCGTCGAAGATGACCCCGGTATCGCGCGTTTCCTCGAACGGGGGCTCGCCGCGCACGGCCACAGGTCCGTGAGCGTGGACAACGGCCATGACGGCGTGATCATGGCTGCAGACGACTCGGTTGACTTCGTGTTGCTTGACATCATGCTGCCGGGCATGGACGGACAGGAGGTGCTCAGGCGCATCCGCGCGAAGCGCCCGGGGCTGCCGGTCCTGATGCTCACCGCCCGCGACGAGGTGCGCGACAAGGTTATGGCTCTCGACAGCGGCGCCGACGACTACCTGACCAAGCCCTTCGACCTGGAGGAGCTGCTCGCCCGGATGCGGGCTCTCGTGCGCCGCAGCGACCAGCCGCAGTCCACGAGAATAGAGCTCGGGGACCTCAAGATCGACCTCCTCTCGCGCCGGGTGTGGCGCGGAGAGCGGCAGGTTGACCTCTCCAGCCGCGAGTTCGCCCTGCTGGAGTACTTCGTGCGCCACTCGGGCCAGGTCCTGAGCAGGCAGCAGATACTCTCCGCCGTCTGGGATTACGCGTTCGACCCCGGCTCGAACATTGTGGATGTCTACATCAGCTACCTGCGCAACAAGCTCGACCGGCGCGGGGAGCCTTCCCTCATAGCTACCGTCCGCGGCGCCGGCTACCGCTTCGAACCGCCCACGCAAGGCTAGTCGTCCCCGTCGTCGTCCCCAAAGTAACCGGGAGCGGGTGACGCCGATTGAGGAGCGGGAGCTGGCGTCGCCCGTTCCGCCGGTTGAGGGAGCTGAGAAGGGGCGGGTTCCCGCGAGGCGGGGCTCTTTTCCTTTTTCTGTGGCGTCTTCTTTGTAGCGATCTCTTTCTCCGGCACGGGCTCGCTCAACCGGATGTCCATGCCGGTCATGTCCCCTTCGTGCGCCTCGATCTCGATCTCCGCTTCCCTTTTGCCGTGGAGGACGAGGAACGTCCACTCGTCGTCGTAGAACTCCGCGTTGGCGACCTCCCATTCCTCGCCCCGGAAGACGCCGCGGTAGTAGCCGCGGACGGCATCGAGCCCGTCGCGGGTGAGGTACCTCGCGCGGATGGTCTCGAGACCTGCTCGCTGCCCACGGCTGTACTCGACGCGCACCGAGCCGGGGTAGCGGGGCAGGCCGGAGAGATCGCGCCCCGGCGCGTCTTCGGATGGCACGCGGACCACGGGCTCGAAGCTACGCGAGGCTACCTGCTCGCGTGGCGAGTCGGGCTCTGTGACCTCCCCAGGCTGCCGGGCGTTCGAGGCGCAACCGACCAGATACCCTGCCAGAATCAGCAGCAGGGCAAGCGAGACCCGGATTGAGCGGGGGGTGATCAGCTCTCTCCTCATCGGTTGCTCCGGGGCCGACTCCGTCAGCGTCTAGGTGTATGCTGCTCACCCCGGATTAGAGAGGTGTTAAGGCTAGATTAGAGTGTTCTCATTCAGAACGCCCCGGGCCACGGCGCGCAAGGGTCCCGGTCGCCGGAAGCACTTCACCGCTTTGACCCAGGAGCTGCTGAAGGCAGTCGCTCAAAGGGTTTCAGCGCAGGAAGTCCTCGCCCGGCAGACCGTCCTTCTCAACACCCAGCCAACCGGCGGCTGTGGCCCCGAGATCAGAGAAGCTCCGCCGGACGCCGAGGTCTCCTTCGCCTTCCACTACCAGCAGCGGGACGCGCTCGCGGGTGTGGTCTGTCCCCCTGAAGGTCGGGTCGTTGCCGTGGTCGGCGGTGATGGCGAGGAGATCGTCAGCCGCGAGGGCGTCGAGCAGCTCCGGCAGTCGGTCGTCGAAGCGGCGGAGGTTCAGGGCCATGCCCTCCGGGTCGCGGCGGTGACCGTACCTCGCGTCGAAGTCCACGAGGTTGGCGAAGATCAAGCCGCTCTGTACCCTGCTCAAGGCATCGAGGATCGCGTCCACTTTCGCGGCGTCGTCCGGAGGCGCGGGCAGGTGCTCGGTTATGCCCTTGCCATCGAAGATGTCCCGGATCTTGCCGACCGCGACGACCTCGTGGCCCGAGCCTTTTATCCGGTCCATGTAGGTCTCGCCGAAGGGCTCTATGCCGTAGTCGTGGCGGTTCTCGTTCTCCCGCTCGTAGGCGCCCGGGCTTCCATGGAAGGGTCGCGCGATAACGCGCTCGACCAGGATCTGGCCTTCCTTGATTAGCATCTCGTGCGCCTTCTCGCACGCCTCGTAGAGCTCCTCCAGCGGTATGACGCCCGTATGGGCCGCCACCTGGAAGACGGAGTCGGCCGAGGTGTAGACGATCCACGCCCCCGTCTCCTCCTGCTCCGGCCCGAGCTCCTCGATTATCTGCGTGCCCGAGGCCGGCCTGTTGCCGAGGACGCGCCGTCCGGTCTCCTCCTGGAAGCGCCCGATTATCTCCTCCGGGAAGCCGCTGGGGTAGGTGGGCAGGGGGTCTTCGAGGATGAGGCCCATCATCTCCCAGTGCCCGGCGAGCGTCGCCTTGGCCGCGGAGAGCTCGACCATGAGCCCGTGCGAGGCGCGGGGAGAGGGTTGCGCCGGGACCCCCTCTATCTCGACCACGTTGCCGAGGCCGAGCCTCTGGAGGTTGGGCACTTCCAGGCCGCCGACGGCCCTGGCGGTGTTGCCCAGCGTGTTCGCGCCCTCGTCGCCGAAGTCGGCGGCGTCGGGAGCGTCTCCGGCGCCCACGCCGTCGAGCACCACGACTACGGCTCTGCGTCCCATGCTCCTCCTTCCCTCAGCCGACCGCCTCCGTACCCCGTTCTGGAGCACGACTCCTTTCCCCTCGGATCCATTCTGGCAGGACCGCACCCACGGGGCCACCTCCGTTGCGATAAAGTGACTGCCGCGTAGTTAGAGAGGACATCTTGGCCGAAGCAAGCGTACGCGAAGCTACCGAGGGAGACGCGGAGGCCGTCCACGCGCTGGCGGTTGAGCTGGCCGAGGCCCTTGGTGACTCGCCCCCCACCCTGGAGAACGTCCGAGCCAGACTCGCCGAGCTCCTGGAGGAGCCGCGCGCCTGGGTGCTAATAGCCGAGGCCGAAGAGATCGTAGGGGCGGCGAGCCTCTGGGTCAAACCGGACCTCGCCCACGGCGACGCGGTCGCCGAGGTGCCGATGCTCGTCGTCCGGCAAGAACGACGTCGCGAGGGCGT
>DASTQK010000249.1:0-4995 GCA_035761765.1 Rubrobacteraceae bacterium | reverse complement strand
TGATTCACGTCCCTCGGCTCGCCGCTGGTGCGCTCGATGACCGTGCGAAAACGCGAGATCGTGCTGCTGGCGATGGGCATGCGGATCGCCGAGAACGGCACCTTCTACATCCTGACCGCCTTCGTGCTCACCTATGTCGTTCAGGAGGTCGGCCTGGAGCAGGGTACGGGCCTGACAGGCGTCATCATAGCCGCCGCGATCGGGCTCGCTACAATTCCCTTCTTCGGCGCGCTCTCGGACCGCGTCGGGCGGCGCCCGGTATACCTGTTCGGAGCCGTCTTCTCGCTGTTGTTCGCCTTCCCGTTCTTCTGGCTCTTGAACACCGGCGTGGCGCCCCTGATCTGGCTCGCCATCGTGCTCGGCGTGAACCTCGGCCACGACTCGATGTACGGCCCGCAGGCGGCGTACTTCTCGGAGCTCTTCGGGACGCGGGTGCGCTACAGCGGCGCTTCCTTGGGCTACCAGCTCGCCTCGGTCCTGGCCGGCGGCCTCTCGCCCCTGATCGCCGTCGCCCTGCTCGCCTCCTACGGCTACACGGCGGTGGCCATCTACATGGCGTTCATGGCGCTCATAACGGTGATCTCGGTGATCCTGGCCTCCGAGACGTTCCAGGAAGATATCGAAGAGGCGCAGCCGGCGGAGCGCCGGCTCGTCTCTGAGGAACCGGAACCGGGGGCGCAGTAGACAGACGAACACGAAGCTAGCCCTCCGGGGAGGCCCCGCGCACCACGGCGGGCCTCTCTGCTGGGGGAGGCCGACCTCGAGCAGCGCATCCAGGGCAATTTCGACGAGGCGCGCAAGGGCCTGCGGGCGAGGGACCTCTGAGGGGAATGGTTTTCGGAGGCGTCTTTTTGGGAAAGCGCCTCTTGCAGAGAGGACAGTGTGCGAACTGGGAGTGGCATCATGAGCGAGACCTCCACCATGCCGGGACCTTCCGCCGCCGGGGTGGACCTCAGCGGGCGCAGCGCCCTGGTAACCGGGGCGGCGAGTGGTATAGGACGGGCCTGCGCCGGGAGGCTGGCCCAGGCCGGCGCCGCCGTGACCGTGCTCGACCTGGACGGCGACGTCGCCAGAAGGGTGGCGGGCGAGATCGGCGGCGAGGCGCTTCAGGCAGACCTCGCTGACTACGAGGTTCTGAACGGTCTCCGGGTGAACGCGGACATCGTCGTCAACAACGCGGGTCTCCAACACGTTGCTCCCATAGAAGAGTTTCCGCCCGAGCGGTTCTCCCTGATCCTGCGGGTCATGCTCGAGGCACCGTTCAGGATCGTCCAGAAGGCGCTGCCGGGGATGTACGAGAAGGGGTGGGGACGCATAGTCAACATCTCCTCTGTGCATGGTCTGCGGGCCTCCCCTTACAAGTCTGCGTACGTCGCGGCCAAGCACGGGCTGGAAGGGCTCTCCAAGACCATCGCTCTCGAAGGCGGGCCGAAGGGTGTTACCTCCAACTGCATCAACCCGGCGTACGTGAAGACGCCGCTTGTGGAGAAGCAGATAGCAGACCAGGCCAGGACGCACGGCATTTCCGAGGACGAGGTAATAGAGAAGATCATGCTCACCGAGCCTGCGATCAAGCGCCTCATCGAGCCCGAAGAGGTGGCGGAGCTGGCCGTCTTTCTGTGCTCGAAGGAGGCCTCGTTCGTCAACGGCTCGTCTATCGTTATGGACGGCGGGTGGACGGCCCGCTAGGAGGAGTTAAGGCATGACCGAGACATCGGAAGGCACCCTGCTCTGGGAGCCTCCCGCCGAACTCAAGGAGAACGCGGTCATCACCCGCTACATGGGGTGGCTGGAGGAGAACAGGAACCTCTCGTTCGGCGGCTACAACGAGCTGTGGGAGTGGTCGGTGAACGACGTCGAAGCCTTCTGGTCCTCGCTCTGGGAGTTCCTCGAAGTGAAGGCTTCGAAGCCCTACGAGCGCGTGCTGGCCAAGCGCGAGATGCCGGGGGCCGAGTGGTTCCCCGGGGCAAAGCTGAACTACGCCGAGCACGCCTTTGCCAATGCGCGCTCCGGCGCTCCGGCACTCGTGCACAGATCGGAGCTGCGCCCCCTCGCCGAGACGAGCTGGGCGGAGCTGCGCGAAAAGACGGCGGCCCTCTCGGCGGCGCTCCGTGCGATGGGCGTGGAGCGCGGCGACAGGGTCGTCGCCTATCTGCCCAACGTGCCAGAGGCCATCGTCGCTTTTCTCGCCACGGCCTCCATAGGCGCTGTGTGGTCGAGTGGCTCGCCGGACTTCGGCGCCGGGAGCATCGTGGACCGGTTCAAGCAGATAGAGCCGAAGGTCCTCTTCGCGGTTGACGGCTACCGCTACGGCGGCAAGGACTACGACCGGACCGAGGTGGTGGCGAAGCTGCAAGGCGAGATCCCCACGCTCGAGAAGACGGTCGTCCTCCCGTACCTCAACGATGAACCGGACCTCGGCTCGCTCGATAACGCCGTCCTCTGGGACGAGGCGCTGGGCTCCCAGGAGGGCGCGGAGCTCCACTTCGAGCAGGTCCCCTTCGACCACCCGCTGTGGGTGCTCTACTCCTCCGGAACCACCGGGCTTCCCAAGGCCATCGTGCAGAGCCAGGGTGGCATCCTCATGGAGCACCTCAAGAAGGTGTGCCTCCACATAGACCTTGGCCCCGGCGACCGCTTCTTCTGGTTCACCACGACGGGCTGGATGATGTGGAATCTGCTGGTGAGCGGGCTGCTCTCGGGGGCGACAGCTATCCTCTACGACGGCAACCCCGGCCACCCGGACATGAACGCCTTGTGGGAGCTCGCCGAGGAGACCGGCATGACCCATTTCGGCACCAGCGCCAGCTACCTTACGGGCTGCATGAACGCCGGCGTAGAGCCGGGCCGCAACTTCGACCTGAGTCGTCTCAAGGGCGTCGGGTCCACCGGCTCCCCGCTGCCGCCCGAGGGTTTCGAGTGGGTCTACGGGCACGTCAAAGAGGACGTGTGGCTCTACTCGACCAGCGGCGGCACCGACCTGTGCACCGCGTTCGTCGGCGGGGTGCCGCTCCTGCCGGTACACTCAGGCGAGCTGCAGGCCCGTTCCCTGGGGATGAAGGTCGAGGCCTTTAACGAAGACGGCGAGCCGGTAATAGACGAGGTCGGGGAGCTCGTCATCACGGAGCCGGCGCCATCAATGCCTATCTACCTTTGGAACGACCCCGAAGGAGAGCGTTACAGGGAGAGCTACTTCGACGTCTACCCCGGCGTGTGGCGGCATGGGGACTGGATCAAGATCAAGAGCCGTGGTTCGTGCGTCATCTATGGCCGCTCCGACTCCACCATAAACCGTGGTGGCGTCAGGATGGGCACCAGCGAGATCTACTCCGCGGTCGAGAGCGTCGAGGAGGTCACGGACAGCCTCGTCGTGGATATCCACAGGCCGGGCAGCGAGGCTTTCATGCCCCTATTCGTCGTCCTTCGGGAGGGCGTCGACCTCGACGACGACCTGAAAAAGAAGGTAAAGGGAGCCATCCGCGAGCGGACCTCGCCGCGGCACGTGCCGAACGAGATCTTCGCCGTCCCGGACATCCCGAGGACCCTCAACGGCAAGAAGCTCGAGGTGCCGATCAAGAAGATCCTGGCGGGGACGCCACCAGATCAGGCGGCCAGCCGCGACTCCTTGAGCAACCCCGACTCGCTCGACCGCTTCGCCGAGCTGGCCGACAGGATCTAGACAGCGCCCTTCAAGTAACGATTGACTCTAGCACCGGAACTGACTAGTCTTTTCGCAGGGATGGGTAGGGGGAAGGAGGATGCCTCGAGAGCGCTCTGCCGGTAGCTTCTGGAACTTGCTCGGTTTGGATCTCCGATCGGAAGGGGGTACGGATGGAAAGGGTAGGAGGAGAGGACCGTGGGCGGATCTCCGCTATCAGGAAGGTCGCCGCGGCGAGCCTCATAGGCACGACTATCGAGTGGTACGATTTCTTTATCTACGGGACGGCGGCGGCTCTGGTATTCCCCGCTCTGTTCTTCCCGGAGTTCAGCGAGACGGCGGGAACCCTGGCCGCTTTCGCAACGTTCGGGGTCGGATTCTTCGCCAGGCCGGTGGGCGGCGTGATCTTCGGTCACTTCGGGGACAGGATCGGCCGCAAGACTATGCTGGTTCTCACGCTGACCATAATGGGTGTCGCGACGACGCTCATCGGCCTCATGCCGACCTTCGAGCAGATAGGCATCTGGGCCCCGCTTCTGCTCGTAGTGCTGCGCTTTGCGCAGGGCCTCGGGGTCGGCGGGGAGTGGGGAGGGGCGGTCCTGATGGCCGTCGAGCACGCGCCTCGCGAGAAGCGAGGGTTCTTCGGGAGCTGGCCGCAGATGGGGGTCCCCGCGGGGCTCATACTCTCTAACCTGATCTTCCTCGCCGTCTCGAGCCTCCCGGAGGCGCAGTTCACGGCCTGGGGCTGGCGGATACCATTCGTGCTCAGCATACTGCTCGTGGGCGTCGGGCTCTTTATCCGGCTGAGGATAATGGAGAGCCCGGCCTTCAGGCGGGTGCAGGAGAGCAACACCGAGGCCCGGATGCCCATAGTTGACGTGCTGCGCACCTATCCCAGGCAGGTGCTGCTGGCCGCGGGCGCGTTTCTCGTCATCAACGCCTACTTCTACATACTCGTCTCTTACCTGATCAACTACGCCACCGCAGAGGCGGGGATGAGCAACAGCTCCATACTCACGGTCGTGCTGATCTCCAGCCTCATCAGCTTCTTCGCCATGCCGTACTTCGCGGCGCTCTCAGACAGGTTCGGCAGGAGGCCGGTCTACCTGACCGGCGTGGTCGGCATGGGTATCTCGGCCTTCCTCCTGTTCTGGGCCACCGATACGGGCTCGTTCTGGCTGGTGCTGGCGGCGCACATCTTCGGTCTGGGGGCTCTGAGCGTTGCTTACGGTCCTCAGGCAGCCTTCTACGCCGAGATGTTCGGGACGCGGGTGCGCTACAGCGGCATCTCGCTCGGCTACCAGGGGGGTTCGATCTTCGGTGGCGCCCTGGCGCCT
>DASTQK010000248.1:0-8768 GCA_035761765.1 Rubrobacteraceae bacterium | reverse complement strand
CCCGAGGAGTAGCTGAGCCGCCAGGCTACTCCTCAATCGTAAAGCCAAGAAGGGGCCCCCCAGGATAAAGGCGGCGGCGATCGCCGGGTCGAGGAGCAGCGCCGGATGCATCATGTACGAGCCATCCGCGAACTCGAAGATGCGCATCTTCAATGGCTGCACGAAGACCATGTTGCGCAGCACGTCGGGATCGCCGGAGTTGATGTCCGAGTCGGCGAGCACGGCGGTGAGCGGCTCGCCGGCGATGGCTAGGGCGGAGATCGCGGGCACGGTGACGACGGCGAGTCCCGCGAGGGCCAGGGCCGAGATCTTGGTCCAGGCCTTACGGCTGCTCGGGTTGGCCGCCAGGTGCAGAACCTTGCATCGTCCATCAACTGTCGAGGCGACCCATTTATCAAGCCGGGAGGATCGAGTCTGAGAGCTCGGTGGCCGTCAGCGACACCAGGATGGTATGCTCTAGTAAGTGTTGCATGGATCTTAACGAGGCGTCGAGTACCAGCCAGCTGTGCGGTCGCTTAAGATGGTAGTGATACGTCCGGGTAGGGCGTCGTGAACGGGTTGGCCCTCGACGGCCTCATGCTCGTCTTCGCGCTCTTCCTGGTCGCCTTGAACGGCCTGTTCGTCGCCGCCGAGTTCGCCTTCGTGAAGATCCGGGCCACGCAGGTCGACAGGCTCGTGCGGGACGGCAAGACCTCCGCGGGGCTCGTCGAGGAGGCCACGAACAAGCTCGACGCCTACCTCTCCGTCAGCCAGCTCGGCATCACCATCTCTTCGCTGGGCCTGGGCTGGATAGGGGAGCCGGCCTTCGCCCACTTCCTCGAACCGCTGCTCGAGCCGCTTGGCGTGCCCGAGGGCAGCATCCATATCATAGCCTTCGCTGCGGCCTTCGGGACGATAACCTTCTTGCACGTGGTCTTCGGTGAGCTTGCGCCCAAGAGTGTGGCCATCGCCAGGGCGGAGGGGACAGCGCTGTTCGTCGCGCCCTTCATGCGCGCCTTCTACTACCTCTTCTGGCCTGGTATCGTCATCTTCAACGGGACTGCCAACGCCGTGGTGCGTCTCTTCGGGATACCGGCGGCCTCAGAGACGGAGGAGACACACTCGGAGGAGGAACTGCGCATCATCATCGAGCGGTCGACCCGCCAGGGCATCCTGAACACCGGCGAGGAGCACATGCTCGAGGCGGTCTTCGAGCTTGAGGACACGCGGGCGCGCGAGATCATGGTCCCTAGACCGGACGTCGTCGCTCTATCGGCCGGCACGAAGCTCGAGGAGTTGGTCTCGGCGACTGCCGGTAACCACACCCGCTACCCAGTCTTCGAGGGCGACTCCCCCGACCGGATCGTGGGAATGGTGCACGTCAAGGACGTCCTGGAAGCGGTCAAGGAGAAGCGGAGCCTCGAAGCGGACGTGAGCGCCAGGGACCTTATGCGCGACGTGCTCATCGTCCCGGAGAACCGACCCGTAGACGAACTCCTGGGGGACTTGCAGAAACAGGGGCTCCAGATGGCGGTGGTCATAGACGAGTGGGGCTCCTTCGAGGGGATCGTGACGATGGAGGACATAGTCGAGGAGATCGTGGGCGAGATCCGCGACGAGTTCGACGAGGAGGAGCCCCATGTGGAGCGGCTCGAGGACGGAACCTACTCGGTAGACGGCCGGATCCCGATCCATACGGTCAACGAGGTCCTGGGCTCTTCGTTCGAGAGCGAGGACTTCGACACCATAGGCGGCTTGGTCCTCGGCCAGCTGGGACGCGCTCCCGAGGTCGGCGACGAGGTGCGTCTGAACGGCCACGTCCTGCGGGTGGAGGAAGTTGACGGTCCCCGCGTAGCTCGAGTGAGCGTAAAGAAGGATTCGAGCTAGAGCGACGAGGCACGTGAACGCATCGCCGAAGCCATGATCGAGCGCATCAGGAGGAACTGACACCACTTCGCAAGCGGCAGACCCGGACCTAGGTGGGACCCGCAGCCTCCGAGGAGTGCCCATCCTCGGGGATGGCTCCTAGCTGCCCCATCAGTCCAAACAGGTCAAGCTCAACCCAGTGCTCTACCACCTTGCCACCCACCACGCGGTTGAACTCCATGCTCGAGAAGACCACTTCGTTGTCTGTGGGCCCCATGCCCTGAAACTCGCCGCGGTGGGTGCCCCGGAAGGTTACACGAGCTGCCACCATCTCCCCCTCGCAGACGATCTCCTCCACTGTGAGTCTGAGGTCTGGGAAGGCCTGTGCGAAGGAGCCTGTGAACTGCCTCCAGGCCTCCAAGCCCTCAAGGGGGCCTGGGGCAGCGGGGACGTGAGCCACGTAGCCGGCAGCCAGGACGTCTGCTTCGGCCTGCAGGTCGCGCTCGTTGTAGGCCTCTATCCACCGTCGGATGAGGGCCTTGTTCTCTTCTACTGACACCGCAACACCCTTTCCCGTGCGCCAACCCATAGGCGTGGCGCTCTAGCCGTATTTCTGCGCTGCTTGCTCGGTCGCTGGGTAATGGAGTAACTCAAGCCCGAGGCTGTCGAACTTCGCCAACTCGTTCCCTTTCCACGGGGATTCGGCACGTGATCACGAAGCGCATAATCTCTCCTTCCTCCCCCTTGAGCCGACAAGCAGGTTATCCTTTACTGCTGATGAGCATGATGCTCTCCGGGGGAGCTTTGCGCATCCCCCATTTGGCGTATCTTTGCTGATCTTTGCGGAGCAATCCGTAGCGAACTGGTCCACGGCAATGCGAACCGCTCGACCTCCAGCTTCATCGCGTAGTAGGGGAAGCGGTCGACGATAGAGATGAACAGGAAGTGCGAGGCACCGGCCTGGCTCGCCGCACGCGTTCCGTCCCCTCGACATCCACCCTGCGTGTCCTGATCGGGCTCGAGGCGCAGTGGACTACCGTCTCAGAACCTTCCACGGCGGTATCAACCCCTCGCTCGTCGCCAGGTCTCCCTGGACCGTACCCGGCCTGCCGCTGCGGCTGAGGACACGGACCTCCCGCCCTGAGCCGCGCAGATGGTCAACCATCCGGCTCCCGAGCCGTTCCCCCCGTAACCAGAAACCAGGCCCATTCTATTCCGACGATCACTCCTCTCTGGGCTGTCTTCCGCTCTCACACGTCGCCTAGCCGACGAGCTGGAACGCCACCACCGTGGCCCCGCCTCCGACGAGAACGCCGAGCGCCAGCTCCGTCGGCGTGTGGCGCCCGAGGACCATCCTCGCCCACCACACGAGCGGCACTAGCAGGAGAGCCGGCACCCCCCACGCCCCGAAGACGTAGACGAGGCACACCGCCGCGCCCGCGACACCCGCGGCGTGGAGCGAGAGGTTCTTGAAGGGCGTGAGGAGAGCGAAGAGAAGCGTGGCAAGCGCGTAGGAGAGAAGCGCGGCCTGCAACGGGGCAGGGGCACCGAGGAGTGCGACGATCACGAAGGCTCCGGCGTGAAGCGCCGCTACGACCCGCAGGGGACGCACCCGCTCGGATTGCGGGATGGAGCGCGGGTCCCTGACCTTGCCCGAGCGCGCCAGGTACGCGAGGTAGGCGAGCGAGAGCCCACTCGTCAGAAACAGGCAGAGGAGACCCCACAGGAGGCCACGAGTCCCCGCGGCCTGCGCCCCGACCGCGAGAAAGAGCGGCGCGGCGAGGAGCGGGAGGCGAGTTGTGGTGGAGATCAGCTGCGCTGGCTTGCGGGCGAGGCTCACTACCCCGGAGATTGTACAATGCCCACCTGGTCGTGGCGCGCGTACGGGACATAGCGGAGGCCATCGAACGGATAGCCCCTGCCCGGCTCTCCGAGGGCTGGGACAATTGCGGGCTGCAGGTCGGGGAGCCCGCGGCGGCGGCGAACCGGGTGCTGGTCGCCCTCACCCCTCTGGAGGAGGTCTTCGACGAAGCTGAGGACAAGGGAGCGGACTTCCTGCTCGTCCACCACCCCCTTATCTTCGATCCCATAAAGAGCGTGAACACGGGCTCTTACCCGGGAAACCTGGTTGCGCGTGCTGTACGCCGGGATCTGGCCGTATTCGCAGCCCACACGAGCTACGACGCCGCCCCCGGCGGCGTCTCGGTGGCGCTGGCGGAGGCGCTCGGGCTGCGGGGTCCCTTCGGTATAGTCTCCCCGAGGGGCGAGTTGCGCAAGCTGGTGGTCTTCGTCCCGGAGGAGAATGTGGACGCCGTAGCCGACGCCCTGGCCGGCGAAGGGGCCAGCGTCATCGGAGAGTACACGCACTGCACCTTCCGGACGCCGGGGACGGGCACTTTCCTGGGCGGCGAGACGACGGACCCGTACCTGGGGGAGAGGGGCCGGCTGGAGAAGGTCGAGGAGATCCGGCTCGAGACCGTCGTCCCGGCCTACGCCGCCCGCCGCGCCGCCGCAGCCGCCGTCGCGGCTCACCCCTACGAGGAAGCAGCCCTCGACCTCTACCACGTAGACGGTCACCCGGAGGGCTGCGGTTACGGACGGGTCGGGGCGTTAGCAGCCCCGATGACGCCAGAGGAGCTGACCGAACACGTCGCGAGCTCCCTCGGCTTTTCGGCCCGCCTCGTTGCGGACCCCGAAAGGAGCATCGAGCGCGTCGCGGTCCTCGGAGGCTCGGGAGGCTCCTTTGTCGCGGAGGCTGCGGCCTCGGGTGCGCAGGCCTATATCACGGGAGATCTCGACTACCACGACGCGCTGCTCGCGGGCTCCCTGGGTCTCACCGCCATAGACGCCGGTCACGCCGCGACGGAGCTCCCCTCCCTCGAACCACTCGCCCTGCGGCTCGCGGAGATGGTGGACATACCGGTCGAGGTCAGCCGGATGCGCCGTTGAATCCTGAAACCTAGCCCGCCATAAATTGTTCCAGCTCTTCCTTCGTCGGGAGAGCGCTCATGGCGCCGTGTGCCGTGCAGGCGAGGGCGCCGGCGGCGCTGCCCCTGAGGGCAGCCTCGCGAACCCACTCCTCGTCGAAGGGCTGACCGGAGAGATGCACCAGGACAGCGGCGAGGAAGGCGTCCCCCGCGCCGGTGGCGTCCATGACCTCCACATCGAATGGGGGCACGTCGCCGCTGAAGTCTTGCGTGGCGTAGAATGCGCCCTCCGGCCCGAGGCTTACGAGCACCAGGGGGACGCCGCGGTCGAGCAACACCCCCGCCGCCTCCTCGATATCCTCCGTGCCGAGCAGCGGGGAGAGCTCGTCGTCGCCGAGCTTCACGATGGTCGAGAGGTCGAGCAGAGGATCAACGGCCTCGCGGGCGGCTTCGCGACTCTCCCACAGGTGCTCGCGAAAGTTCACGTCGAAAGCGACGGGGACGTCCGATCGTTGCGCGAGGTCAGCGATGCGGTGCGTCGCGGAGCGGGCGGGCTCCCGGATAAGGGGGATGCTGCCGAAGTTCACGAACGATGCTCCCGAAAGCAGCTCCTCCGTGACGTCTTCGGGCGCGAGCATCTCGTCTGCGGCCGGGCTGGAGCGGTAGAAGGTGAACGCGCGGTCGCCGGCCGCGTCGATCTCGACGAAGGCCAGCGATGTGCGGGTGGGCGGCTTCTGGCGCACTACGCCGTCCGTCCCGACGCCCTCGGACTCCAGCGCGCGAAGGATGAAGTCCCCGAAGAGGTCCTCCCCCACGCTGCCCACGAACGCGGCCTCCGAGCCGAGCCTGGAGGCCGCCACCGCGACGTTCGCCGGCGCACCGCCGGGCCGTGCGACGAACTCCAGCTCGACCTCCGAGCGCTCCTCGCCCCGGTAGATGTCCGAGACCACCTCGCCGAGCGCCACTATCTTCCCCAATGAGCTACCTCCCGTTCGGTCTCGCGTCCACCTCACCGAGGCTTCGGATCTCTTCGTCTGCGTATCCGGCCTGCCTCAGCGGCTCGACCACGTCGCGCCTCAGGTCCGGCACGTAGCAGGCCACGAGGCTCGCCTCGCCGGCACCACCAGGCACCACACGCACCTCGCCGATGGCAGCGGGCAGGATGCAGGACTCGGCGCGCCCCAGCGGCTCCAAGCCGGAGTGGTGCTCTATATCCACCGCCGCGCCGCCCACGTTCGAGAGGATCGTGAAGCGTTCCGGATGGGCGGGCTCGAAGCGGGGCTCCGCTAGCGTCCAGCGCTCGAGGGCGAAGTGCGGCCCGGCGCAGCACAGGACGCGGCGGTTGCCGCCTTCCTCCAGTGCGAGACCTGGGTTCGGGCGAGGCAGGTAATCCGTCTTCAGCTCGTCGAGGGTGGCGTTTATGTTCGCGTCCCATTCTGCCTCGCTCAGGCGGTTGCCGTAGAGGTCGGTGGGCATCACGAACTGGCCCAGGTCAGAGGTCTGCTGAACCTCGGAGATCAGGGTCCCCGGCCCGAAGGTATGGAGGATGCCGCCGGGCACGTAGACGGTGTCGCCCGCCCGGATCTCGTAGTGCGGCATGACGGAGCCGTAGTCCTGCCTCCTGAAGGCTTCGAAGAGGTCATCGCGCGATAGCCCGTCCTTGATGCCGGCGAGGATCGTCGCGCCAGGCTCGGCCCACAGGATGTGCCAGGCCTCGGTCTTGCCGTGCGGCTCGCCGTGCTTCACTCGCGCGGTCTCGTCGTCGGCGTGGAGGTGGACGGGGAGCATGTGCGAGGCGTCCAGGAACTTGAGCAGTATCGGGAAGTGAGGCCCTCGCCAGCTTTCTCCCACCAGCTCGTCAGGGAACTCTGCCACGAGGTCGTGGAGTGTCTTTCCGGCGTAGGGTCCGTTCTGGACGCTGCCGGTGGTCTCTTTGTAGTCGCTGACCTCCCAAGTCTCGGCCACGACGCCGTCCGGCGCGTCCGCCTTGCCGAGCAGCTCTGGGATCAGGCGCTCCCCGAAGTAGTAGTCGCGCACGTGGTAACTGAGCTTTATCGGGTACGCTTCCATCCCCCACCGTCCGTCTCGTGTTGCGTCATTCTAACCCCCGGATCGTCGTAGCCGCTCGGCACCCCGAAAGACGGAGAGGTAACATCTTCTCTTGTGGCCGCGATCCTGAGATCCGTGCTCTCCATGTCCGTGGCGACGATGCTCTCGCGCGTCACCGGCTACGCCCGGACGATGACCCAGGCGGCGGTCCTCGGCACGGGAGCAGTGGCGAACGCCTACACCCTCTCGAACACACTCCCGACCCAGCTCTACGAGCTGTTCATGGGCGGCCTGCTCTCCTCCATCCTCGTCCCGCTCCTAGTCGAGCGCCTCACCCGGCACGGCGAAGACGACGCCCGCCGCCTCACGAACGCCCTCCTCACCGTGATCCTGCCGTTTCTCGGCGTGCTCGTCGTCCTCGCCTTCGTCTTCGCCGGGCCACTGGTCCACCTTTTGACCGCGTGGGGGCCGGCGGAAGGTTTCTCTCGCGGGGAGGCGCAGGAGGCCACCTCACTCGCGATCGTTCTTTTCCGGGTCTTCGCGTTGCAGATCCTTTTCTACGGCGTAGGCGCGGTGGCGACGGGTGTCCTCAACTCGCACAGGCAATTCTTCTTGCCCACCTTCGCACCTGTCCTCAACAACCTCTTCGTCATCGCCTCCTTCGCGCTGTACGCCGTGCTCCTCCGGCGCGACCCCGTCGCGGCCATCTACTTGCTCGCCTTCGGCACCACGATCGGGGTCGCACTCATGTCGCTCGTGCTCGTACCGCCCGCCTGGCGGCTCGGCTACAGGCTCCGGCCGACCCTCGGGCACCCGGCGCTGCTCGCCGCGGTCAGGCTGGCCGCTCCCGTGCTCGTCTTCACGGCAGCGACCGTCGGGGTGCAGATCGCGGTCAACCTCTTCGGCTCGAGCTTTGGTGGCGTCGAGAAGCTCTACTACGCCTTCGTCATCTTCCAGCTCCCTTACGGTGTCTTCGTGGTCGCGATCGCTACAGCCCTCGTCCCCGAGCTCTCGGAACGCTTCGCCCGCGGCGACGAGGGCGGCTTCCGCGAGAACCTATCTTTCGGGGTCAGAACCACCGCCTTCGTAGCGGTTCCGGCCTCGGTCCTCTTCATAACCCTGGCCGAGCCCGTCGTCGGCCTCCTCTACGAGCGCGGGAGCTTCACCCGGGAGGACACAGCGGAGGTCGCGGCGCTGCTCGTCGCCTTCTCGCCAGGTCTGCTCGGCTACGCCCTCTCCTTCGTGCTCGCTCGCTCCTTCTACTCCCGGCAGAACGCCAGGACGCCCGCGATCTTGAACACCGGTCTGTTGGCGCTGTACGTAGCGCTCGCCTACGCGCTGTCGCCCAAGATGGAGCTCTCCGGCGTCGCGCTCGCGCTCTCCGTGGCCTACACACTACTTGCGTTGGGTCTCCTCGCGGCTATGCGTGGGGAGATCAAGCGCCTGGACGGACGGCGCCTCGTGAGCTCGGTGGCAAAGATCCTGGTAGCCGGGGCCGCCATGTACGCCGTCGCCCGGGGGGGCCTCTCGCTCACGGGAACGGGGTCGGGGCTCGTTGATAGAGCAGGGGTACTGATCTTCGTTGGAGGCGCCGCGCTGGCAGCATACGCCGGGATGGCACTACTGCTGAAAGCAGAAGAGATGAGCTCCGCCACCTCGCTCCTGAGGGGACGGCTCGTGCAGAACGAGGAGTGAGAGCGGTTCTGGCAGGATTCGAACCTGCGGAAACCGTCGTAACAGTTCCCTAGAACCACACGGTGCCGACTCCTGCGGCTTCTGGGCGCGTGAGCTGTGGCAACCGCCGGTTTGGAGCATAGCCCCTGTCCAGTACAATCCCATCAATAGGCCCCGGTGCTTATCCTCCCCGCCGGGGCTTTCTTGCTCCCCAGAATACCGGGGGCGGGGCCGGGAAAGGTCGGGTAGCCCCGCCTAGAGCGCAGCCTACCC